>JBILET010000049.1:0-8280 GCA_044351935.1 Bdellovibrionota bacterium | reverse complement strand
AATTGCTTTTCCTTCTTCGCCTGCGCGTCCTGTGCGACCAGTGCGGTGTACATATGTTTCAACTTCGTTATGCAGCGAATAATTGATGACCATATCTAGGCCCTTAATATCGATTCCTCTTGCTGCAACATCTGTTGCGATTAGATATTTAAGTTCGCCGTTTCTTAATTTATTAAGAACAATGTCTCGCTCTTTCTGGGATAAATCTGAATTTATTTTTAATGCATCCATTCCGCGGCGTTTTAAGAAAACTTCAACAAGTTCTGTATCCGATTTTGTATTACAGAATACAATAGCTGAATTAACTTTGTACGAAGTTAATATGTGAGCTACTGCATGAAGTTTACTAGCAACCCCTCCGTCAACTCTTAAGAATGAATGAGTAATCTTCGGTATAAGATCTACATTTTTTGCTATATGAATTTCTTTTGGCTCGTTTAAAAATTGATATGCAAGACTTTTAACGCCGCTACTAATTGTTGCGCTAAAAAATAATCCTTGTCGATTCTTGGGAAGCTTTGAACATATAGCTTTAATATCATCAATAAATCCCATTGATAACATTTCGTCTGCTTCGTCTAGTACAAAAAATTTACAAAATGCAAGCGAGATTTCTTTTCTTTCAAGAAGATCTAAAATTCTTCCAGGTGTGCCAACAATAATTCTTTTGTCGATTTTAAGATCGTTTAATTGACGATTTACATTTTCACCGCCAATAAGACATGCAACTGTAAAATCTTGAGCAACAGAATGCACAACGGTTTTCACTTGAGTAGCTAGTTCTCTTGTTGGCGTAATTATAATTGCAAAAGTTCGATCGCGTTTTGTTGTTGGATCAATTTGTCGCAAGATCGGTAAAGTGAATGCCAAAGTTTTACCGCTACCAGTTTGAGCTTCGACAATTAGATCTTGCCCTGTAAGTGCGGCAGGAATCGAAAGTGCTTGCACGGGGGTAGGATAAAGGATGTTTAGCTGCTTTAATTTCTCAACTAGTGATGGGTTAGAAAGCAGTTGGGCAAACGATACTTCGTTGCCAGTAGGGTCAATGTTGTTCATAACTTCTAAAGAAAATACTCTACCAGTCCTTTAAAAATGTTGATAGTGCAGGGTGTTAAGCTGTAACATATTGTAATTATTGGATATTTGGGTTTTGGTTCGTCAATTTGCCCTATGCTTGAGATAAATTCCTAAAAAATGTAAGCTATGCCCTCGTCTTTAGCGCAAAATTAGTTTCTTAATTGAAGAAGCCGTATCAATTGCTAAGAAAAAATGTGCCCTTTTGGGAAAGAGTAATTCTTTAAGCGTTTTCTTAGTTTCTTATTTAACGGTGTAAAGAGTAGAAACAAAAATCTGGCTAATAGATTATTCGATTTAGACTTAAAAGTTTATTTTTTCGGATTCGTTGATTTTGTTTGCGGCGTTAAAACTGTGAACATTTTCATCTGATAGTTTGTGTTTTTTAAAATCGAGGAATACGTCGTGAAAGTTAGAGCATCAGTAAAACCTATCTGTGGTTACTGCAAAGTTATCCGTCGCAAAGGCAAAGTTTATGTTATTTGCAGTCGTACACCAAAGCACAAGCAGCGTCAGGGTTGATTTCATTAGGGTTAATTTCATTTAAGTAAAAATATTTTTAGAGTTATTTTTTAGAGAATCACAATATGCCACGTATCGCTGGAGTAGATCTTCCCCGTAATAAAAGAGTCATCTTGGGGCTTACATATATTTTTGGAATTGGACTTACTAAATCAAGAAAGATTCTTGATGAAGCAAAAGTTAACATCAACACAAGAACAGATAACTTAACAGAAGACGAAGTAACTCGTATTCGTGGAATTATCGAAAACCGTGAAAAAGTAGAAGGAGACCTTCGTCGTGAAAACGGTCTTTCAATCAAAAGACTTGTAGATCTTGGATGCTACCGTGGTATGCGTCACCGTCGTGGCCTTCCAGCGCGTGGTCAAAGAACAAAAACAAATGCTAGAACTCGTAAAGGTCCACGTCGTGCACCGATTGCTGGTAAGAAAGCAGCACCTAAGAAGTAGTGCATAGTTGGAAAATAGATTTTAATTAGGAGACAAAAGAAGTGGCAGAACCAAAAGTTGCAACTCGAAAAAAGAAAGTAAAAAAGAACGTTCCAGTTGGAGTCGCTCATATTTACTCATCATTTAACAATACAATTGTTTCAATCACAGACCCGGCTGGTAACGTTGTTAGCTGGTCTAGCTCTGGATGTAACGGTTTTAAAGGCTCACGTAAGTCTACTCCGTTTGCAGCTCAGGTTGCTGGTGAAAACGCAGCTAGAAAAGCTCGTGAAGCTGGTCTTAAGTCTGTTTCTGTTTTAGTTAAAGGCCCTGGTGCTGGTCGTGAATCTGCTCTACGAGCACTTCACTTATCTGGTATTCAAGTGACTAACATTAAAGACATCACTCCAGTTCCTCATAATGGATGTCGCGCAAGAAAAACTAGACGCGTCTAATAATTAATTTTTGGCAAAAGGTAGATAGAAAAATGGCACGATACACAGGACCAGTTTGCAGACTCTGCAGAAGAGAAGGCGAGAAGCTTTTCCTTAAAGGGGAAAGATGTTTCGCTAAGTGTACCCTTGATAAGCGCGAAGGCCGACCAGGTCAGCACGGTAAAGGGCGTCAGCAGTTCTCGAACTTTAAAGTTCAGTTAAGACAAAAGCAAAAATCAAAAATCATGTACGGTGTTGCTGAAAAGCAATTCCGCGCATATTACGAAAATGCTGCTAAATCCAAAGGTGTTACAGGTACAGAGCTTCTAACTCAGTTAGAACTTAGACTTGATAACATAGCTTACAGACTTGGGTTTGGTTCTTCTAGACGTCAAGCTAGACAAGTTGTTCGTCACGGAATTCTTCTTGTAAACGGTAAAAGAGTAAACATCCCATCATACATGGTAGAAGTTGGCGACATTATCGAAGTTAAAGAAAATCATAAGAAAGATTTGGCAATTGTTAGCTCTATGGCAGCTGCAAAAAGCCGAATTGTTCCAGAGTGGTTGTCCTTAGATGAGGCTGCTGCAAAAGGAACTGTTAAAGCAGTACCGGCGCGTGATCAAATGCCACAAAACGTTAACGAGCAGTTAATCGTTGAATTGTATTCAAGATAATTATTTAAGGAAAATCGGAATGAAAAAAATTAGCCTAAAAGATCTGATTAAACCACGTCGTATCGAAGTTGAAGGTGATAGCCAAAATCCGTTCTACGGAAAGTTCGTGGCAGAACCATTAGAGCGCGGATATGGTTTAACAATCGGTAACGGTATTCGTCGTATTCTTCTTTCTTCGTTGCAAGGTTCTGCGATTACTTCAATTCACATCGAAGGCGTTTCGCATGAGTTCTCGACTATCCCTGGTGTTATCGAAGACGTAACTGAAATCGTTCTTAACTTCAAAGATGTTGTTCCTTTGTTAGAAGACAAAGAAGAAGCAAATCTTCGTATCGAAGCTGTTGGACCTTGCCAAGTTACTGCTGGAATGATCATCGGTGACCCTGCTGTTCAGATTCTTAATCCTTCTCAGCACATCGCAACTTTAAGCGAAGGTGCAAAACTAAATATCGATTTAGTTGTTAAAGTTGGAAGAGGATATTCTCCTGCAGATAAAAACAAAGTCGAAGGTGCTCCTACTGGAACAATCTTTATCGATGCAATTTTTTCTCCTATCAGACGTGTTAACTTAAACGTCACTAACGCACGTGTTGGTCAGCGCACAGACTATGACAAATTAACAATGGAAATCTGGACTGATGGTTCAGTTGATGCTCGCTCGGCAGTTGCTCAAGCGGCTCACATCCTAGTTGATCAACTTGGTCTTTTCGTTGGTGAGAACTTAATTGTTGAGCAAGTAGAAGTTAAATCTGCTGAGCCAAAATCTAAAATCAATGAAAGTTTATTCCGTAGAATTGACGAGATCGAACTTTCAGTTCGTTCAGCTAACTGTTTAGAAAACGCTGATATCAAGTATATCGGTGAGCTTGTTTCTAAGACTGAAGGTGAAATGTTACGTACTAAGAACTTTGGACGTAAGTCATTAAACGAAATCAAAGAAATTTTAACTGAAATGGGTCTTTCTTTAGGTATGAAGCTTGATGGCTTCCCATCTAGAAGAGAACTTGACGGTATGAAGGAGCCTGAAAAGGATTAATCAACTATGAGACATAACGTAGCACAGAAAAAACTAGGTCGTTCGACTCCACACCGTCGTGCGATGTTAAGAAACATCACTACTGATTTCTTTCGCAATGAAAGATGCGAAACTACTTTGGCTAAAGCGCGTGCGCTTAAACCAGTAGCAGAAAAGCTAATTACTCTTGCAAGAACTGATACTTTAGCTGCAAGAAGAAAAGCTTACGGCTACATTTTTGATAAAGCAGTAGTTCACAAATTATTCGCAGAAATCGCTCCTCGTTATAAGACTCGTCCTGGTGGTTATACTAGGCTTCTTAAAACTGGTGTAAGACAAGGGGATGCTAGTGATATGGCTCTTCTTGAATTAGTAGCTGACGCATAAAGAAACCTATGCAATCACTTAAAGGGAAAAAATACGTAATCCTTGGTATCGCAAATGAGCGAAGCATTGGTTACGGAATCCTTAAATCTTTACGCGATCAGGGCGCTGATGTTGCTTTGACTTACATGAACGAAGCGATCGAAAAGCGAGTCCGTCCAATTGCTCAAGAATTTGGCATCGAAACAGTACTTCAGTGCGATGTTCAAGATGATGCTCAAATCACAAATCTTGCTTCCGAACTTAAAACAAGATGGGGAAGCGTTGATGGAGTTGTGCATTCTGTAGCTTATGCTGACAGAAACGATCTAGCAGGTGCATTTTACTCAACTACTCGAGAAGGTTTTAAACTTGCTCTTGATGTATCAGCTTTTTCATTGGTTGCATTATCAGCTGCTTTTAGACCTTTGATGGAAGAAAAGGGTGGTTCGATAATTACTCTTTCTTATTACGGGGCTGAAAAAGTTGTTCCAAAATATAATGTAATGGGTGTAGCTAAAGCTGCTCTTGAAGCGTCTGTAAGATACTTAGCATATGATCTTGGGTCATCTAATATCCGTGTAAATGCAATTTCTGCTGGTCCTATAAAAACTTTAGCAGCTTCAGGTATCAGCGAATTCCGCACAATGTTATCGATGGCTGCTGAAAAAGCTCCATTGAAGCGCAATGTTACTTTAGAAGATGTTGGCAAAACTGCTCTTTATCTTTTAAGTGATATGTCTAGTGGATTGACTGGTGAAGTCATGCACATAGATTGTGGCTATAGCATAATGGGGATGTAGATCATCTTGGCTGATTCAAACGCTAAAGATAGTTTAGATCCTGTACTTAAACCTTTCATTGAAAAGATCGAACTTGCCGAAACGCGAGACGCACAGATTGATGCGCTCGAAGCATACGTTATTGCTTTTGATGATTGGCTAGCTAATGCTGTTAAGAAAAAAACTAATGAAGAATTATCTGATGTATTAAGAATCCATCAGGAATTAATCGCTGTAGTTACAGATTGGCTAAAATCCGAAGGTGAGGAATTTAAAGCACATAAAGCTAAAGCTAAAGCGATAATGGCGTATGCTGATCAATTGCCTAAAAAGCTTAGTAGATATCGGCCACTTAAGGGTTAGAGATTATCTAAAATCCACATGTAAGTGGTCGTAGTGATTTAAAGTATCATTAGATCCGCCAGGATGACTATACGAATGCCATTTATTGCGATTAGCATCCCAAACCTGACCTCGCCATATTATACGACGTACCTGAAGTGCATCGGCATTTTCAATAAGAAAAGCCGCAATGTTATCGCCGTTTTGGATACCATTAGCTGATCTGTAGCCACCGATCATAAAGTCAATTGCTTTGCCGCGTGCATGATTGCTAAGTCTATTTGTGCCCGCAATATTACGATGACAATATCCGTATATATTAGTAATTCCAGGAAACCCACTGTTTACCAAATCAGCACATGCTTTAGCATTTGCTTGCAAATTATGAGCGCTATATCTAACTCGTGAGCCCATTCCTGGAGTTTTCATGCCTGCATAAATTGCAGGATCGATGGTTGAGCCATCAATGTGATTTCCTAAAGACATATCCAAATCACCTTGTGGATCATATCCAGGCTTTACTTGCTTTCCTGTTCTTGGATCAACTACAGCAGTATTAAAAGTATCATCTGTCCAAAATCTTTTATAAGTCCCATTTTTTCGCTGCTCATAAATTAAGCTTTCAGCGGATAACCAAAACAGATTTGGATTTTCATCTTCTCTTTTATTTAGCTCTTCAGAAGTTAATCCAATGACTCCAGCAGGAAAACCTGAAGCGCCTGAATCAACCATATCTGCTAACTCTGATAACTTAATAGCTTGTTGAATTACGTAATCGAGTTTGTCAGATTTAAAATTGCCACCTCGTGCGACGGTTCCGTAAATTCCATCGATTATATCTTCTCTTTCAATTGAATCTCTCAACCCACTTGATCGCATGCGACCGTGCAGCTTTGACATCACAAATGATTTAATAAATTCCTGTTTTTCTTTGTCTGTTGAGAGTGCCCGAAATTTTTCTAAATCGTCCTGATATTTTGAATCTTGCGATACTATGTCGTTAGAGTTGTTTTTTGATCTGTTTAGATCGCTTCTAACTGATGCGGGTACTCGGGCAGGGTTGCTAAGGTTTTCGCTAGTTTGTTTAGCAGGTTCGCTGCGAGAGTTTGGTGTCGTTGTAGCCGTGGAAGTCATATTAGTATTGTTATGGCATGAGATTTTGATGTGTTACATAGCTAATATATTGATATTATTGAGAAATTATGGTTCTCAGAGTTGTTTTTTACCGCAGAGGGACGCAGGGGTACGCAGGGATAAAATTTGAACTAAAAATCCTAATAAATCACTTACTGCTACCCTGCGTACCCCTGCGTCCCTCTGCGGTAAAAAACAACCTCTTTGCCAGAAGAGTCTATTAAATGTTATTAAGTGTTATATGACGGCTAGTAAATTTATCACGCGCATTCTTCTACTTATCAATCTGATTATCCTTTGTGGCTGCGGATATACCCTACAAGGAAGCGGAAGTGTTCTACCTCCAGATATTAAAAAAATCTATATTCCATTTGTTGAAAATGATTCGACTGATGGCGCTATCGCAAATCTTTTTACTGAAAGCCTGCGAGACCAGTTTGAGCGTTACGGAGTTGTTACTGTTACTAACTCACGTGCGGAAAGTGATGCCGAGCTTTTAGCTAGAATTAAGCAAGTAAATCGCAGCACAAGATCTGTTACATCAGAAACAGATATCGCAGATCAGTTTGATACCACTTTGGTTATTGATGTCCGCTTATTAAAGAAAAATGGAACTCCTTTATGGGTAAATCCTGACTTGCAAGTATCAACTCAAGTTGCTGCGTCACAAGGTGGATTGGTTGCAAGCTCGTCAAGTTTTGCAGGTGGGCTAACAACATCAAGTGAACTAGCGCAATTAGATCCTCGTCAGTTTGCTAGAAGCCAAGAGCAAGTTGCGTTAGAAAAGTTAGCTCAAAATGCAGCTCAGCTAATATACAACTCAGCTGTTGCTCCTGACTTTTAGTCTTAATAATTTAGCACTGAATTGTTCTTTCTTCCGTAACGATCCAGTTCATTAACACATCGTGCTTTTCTGTCGGGATACTAGTTGCCAATACTTGCATGTCCCATGCAACTCCAACACAGTGTAGTGCTTGGCTTTGTCTACTTTGAAGAAAGCGATCATAGTATCCTTTACCTCGGCCTAGTCTGTTGCCAAACTCATCAAACACCATCCCTGGAATAATTACTGCAGTTTCGTCGGCTTCATCAAAGTTAAAAATCTGTCCACCTTCACCAGGCTCGGGGATTCCAAAACCACCACTACCCGAAGCCTCTTGCCAATTACGACTGATCGAAATAAAAACCATCGAACCATCAGCCGATACTCTCGGAAGGTACACATTACGGTGATCTAATTGGTTACTAATAAAAGAGGTAAGATCTACCTCACCACTAAAAAACGCTGCAAAACAAAGGATATTTCTTACTCTTGAAATTGATGATTCTTTGAAAAAAATATCAAGGCGACGAGAAAGCCGATGAGAAGCTGCCGAGACCCATCTTTGGTCTAGATTGCCAAGAATAGTCTTAAATTGGGCCCGTAATTCTTTCTTTGATGTCATTTAGTAAAATGATTTTTTATTATTGCTTGATAGTAACATACCAACTTGCCATCGCACCATGATA
>JBILET010000047.1:0-8478 GCA_044351935.1 Bdellovibrionota bacterium | reverse complement strand
ATTGGCTGATTTTATGTTGCTTGAGCAAAAAACACCAAAGATTTCAGGGGTTTAATCGACTCATTAAAATATGATATAATCAACGTAAGTAGCAGGTATTTCTTGTCGTAGTACCTTTAATCTTTTTGAATGAATTTAAAAGCCACGGATCAAAATACAGATAATAAAATCCAAATTGGTGACACCTTCAGCGGCAAGCCTTCTAGGCTTGATATTATGAAAGACGAAAGTAGCGTTGTAATTAGAAAAACCAGAGCTCAAACAATCTGGGATGCATTCGCTCGCGAGATGACTCCTGTCGCTACAAAAATTTTATCCGTTATAAATCCAGAATCTGTTTCAGTCGATCCTGTTGTTCGTACATATCCGCGCGATAGTGTTAGCTTAGCATCTAAATCTCTTCAAAATAGGTCAGAAACTAGTTGGGGATTTAACCAACAATTAGATTTTATAATAAGAATCTTACAAGATGGTTTGTTTTGCTTGAATCCTGAACTGACAAAACAAATTACAGAGCAAGTAGAATCTTTAATACCTATAGAATCTGAATCACCCTCTAAAGAACTAGTATCAAAAAGATTTTCTCATTTATGCAACCTTCTTCAAAATAATTCTCCGTTTAAGTTATCTGATCAAACATATGACAAAATTGAGCAAATAATACCCGATCAATTTGCTTACGATGATAATAATGTTGACGATAAAGGTGATAGAAGAAGGCTGTATAAGCTCTCAAGAATTTTATTCTTCCTTCGTTCCTATCAGAATTATGGTGAGAACTCCGAATCTTTTACAAAGTTTTTCGACAACGAAGTAAATCGTGTACTGCTAGGCCTAGAGAAACCTATTGATTATTCTCCTTCCACCCAAAGTGAGCACGAAGAGCTTTTTACAAGGCTTAATAAACACTTCGACAATACATTAATTGAACGATTTTTAGATCGTGCGATCAAACGATTTTGCCCAAGATCTGCAGACCAAATTTCTTTTCATAAAAAAAGCGCTATTGTTAATTTAAATAAAGCCCACAGCGCAGAATCAGAACAAAACTTCGTTCAAGACAATAGACATCGGCCGCAACTACTAAAACTAGCTGAAGAGTTGCGCAATGGTCACTATTCCTTAGTTGGTGGACGAGACTACACTCGCATGAGGTTTCCGGAAGCAATTTTAAAACGAATCGCACTTGGATCTATCAAAGCAGTTATTGTCGATGGCACTCTTGAGGAAGCCCTAGATTATGTCCGCAACAATTATTTAGATGGGGCAAAGGATATTCTACAGTTTCAAGTATGCGGTCAATATGGTGACTTTTCTAAAGTATACTTTCGATATCAAAAAGGTGATAAAATCGAACAGCTATTCCTTATAGCTCAGCCTGGTGAATCCAGAGTACTTTCAAACGCTGCGGCACTTTTAAATTATGCCGGAAAAAAAGACGCGCAAGGAAAACTTCTTCCCGAGCCTGCATTTATACAAGTTGAAAACATTGACTGCGTCTACAATAAAAACTCAATCAATGATCGTGTTCGAGATGAAATCAGATTTATTCTCGATGCCATTACCGAAGAAGCAAGCATCCTAGGCAAAGAGGAGTTAGGTCTTAAAACAGTGCTCGTGCCCGCCACGAGTGCTGATACAATTATTCAAACTCTTAATAATTTAGGTTACGTAGAGCAGTGGACGGATCTTCCCAGACAAGACACAACAGGACGTGTATCAGTTGTTGTATTACAAGACCCTATCACATCCCAACGAACTAGAATTATTCTTCCATCTGTTGGTGGCTCGGGATTGTACGGTAATACTGCAGGGGTTTTTGTATCTGAATACTTAAAAATTATATCTGACTATCCAGATCTACATCTTTCAAATGATATAAAGTTCTTTGCAACAGCAGGTGCTATTACAAGCGATGCATTACAACCTCACGAAGGACAACTTTACTCACCTGAAGGTGATTTTATCAGTTACGATTTTACGCAAAAAACATCTTCCTCAAGACTTAAATTTAATCTTCCGCCAATTTATAAATATAACAACCACGGATGGGCGCCGTGTCCTGCCGTCGAAACTAGTGCTCTCTTTGAATACATACAAAATAATAAAGAAACACCTCTTGGTTTAATAGATGTAGAAGGTTTGTTTATAGCCAAGGCTGTTCAAACTTTAGGTACTTTTACACCTATTTACTATGTATCTGACTTAATAAGACCAAAATCTGCAGGATTTGACAGACATAAACCAGATTTTGATTCTTATGCTTACGGGTGTCGTGCCGGCATGGCTATAAGATTATCGAATGCTCAAGCTAGGGCATTGGTTTCTTATATTTTCTTGTAGCTAGCTTGCTACTCTTCCTTTTTAGCTTTTGTTTTCCTAGGTTTTTTAGGTGCAGCTACTTTTTCAGCTGCTTTTTTCGGGGCCGCTTTTGCGCCTCGTCTTTTTTTGCCTCCACCAGCAGCAATACGTGATTCGATAAGCGTTAAGGCCTCGGCAATTGTAAACTGTTCGATATCAACCCCTTCAGGAAGAGTTGCGTTAATTTCACCATCAGTTACGTAAGCTCCGTACTTACCATCTTTGATACTAATTGTTTTTTTCGATTGAGGATCTTCTCCAAGCGTTTTTAGAACTTTAGATTTAGCGATTGTTCTTCCGCCTCGAACTTTTTGTCTCGAGAATAACTCTAAAGCTTGATCCAACGTCAATGTTAAAGGAGGAAACTCTTCCATTGGAATAGTTCTGTTATCTTTACCCCATTTAATATAAGGACCGTATCGACCATTAGATAAAATGATATCCTCATTATCTTCAGGATGTTTTCCGATTACTTTTGGCAGCTTTAAAATTTCGACTGCGATATCATAAGTAACATCTTCTGGTTTCATACCAGGAAGAAGAGAAGCCATTTTTGGTTTATCTTCTCCTTCGACCATTTCTCCAAGTTGTAAGTATGGACCAAATCTTCCTTTCTTTAAGTAAACGGCTTTACCTTCGAACTCACCAAGACTTGCAGGACCTTTTTTAGCATCCTCAAGAACTTTAAGAGCCACTGGTAAATTTAATTCATCAGGCGCCAATGAATCAGGAACGCTAGCTCGGTTTTCACCATTTGTAATAAATGGGCCATATCTACCGATTCGAATCTCGACTTGTCTTCCTTCTGGATCTGTTCCAAGAGGTAGTCCATTTACTTCGCGAGGGTCTATGGTTTTTTCACCATGTTCAACCATAGCTTGAAGCCCAGGATGTCCATTTCCAAAATAAAATTTATGCAGGTAACCGATGTTTTCTGCCTCGCCACGCGCGATAGCATCAAGATCATCTTCAAGCTTTGCAGTAAATTCATAATCCATTAGATTAGTGAAGTTTTTCTCCATTAATCCAGTTAAAGCTTGAGCTAAGAATGTTGGTATTAAAGCAGTACCTTTCTTAAAAGCGTATGCTCTGGATAAAACAACATCAACAATTGTAGCCCATGTACTTGGTCTACCAATTCCTAATCTTTCAAGCTCTTTAATTAAACTTCCTTCAGTGTATCTAGCGGGAGGCTGAGTTGTATGTTCAAGTGGAGTTAACGATCTAGTATCTAGAATTTCGCCTTCCTTCATTTGAGGAAGAATTTTTTCTTGATCTGCAAGTTCAGCTTCAGGATCATCAAATCCTTCTACGTATGCACGTAAGAACCCAGGGAAATCTATAGTTTTTCCAGAAGCTCTAAATTTTGCTTCATCAATATCAATGTGAACTACCATACGAGTGCCTTGTGCGTCTTTCATTTGACACGCAAGCATTCTTTTCCAAATTAGGTCATATAACTTAAACGCTTCTACTCCAAGTTTAGCCTTAACAAGCTCTGGAGATACAAATTCTGCTCCAGCTGGTCTAATAGCTTCGTGCGCTTCTTGAGCATTTTTAACTTTTGTTTTGTAGATTCGTGGCTCTGATGGAATAAATTCTTTTCCGAATTCACGAGATACTAGATTTCGCGCACCATCAATTGCTTCTTGCGACAGGTTTGTAGAGTCTGTTCGCATATAAGTAATAAAGCCGTTTTCATACAGCATTTGCGCGACTTGCATAGTTCTACGAGCAGCAAATCCAAGTTTTCTACTTGCTTCTTGTTGTAGAGTACTTGTTGTAAACGGAGGCGATGGTTTTGTTGTGTAAGGTTTAGTTTCAACCGAAGCAACTTTAGCTGATGCTTTAAGAAGTTTTTCTTTAAGTTTTTCAGCATCTGCAGTTAATAAGTGAACAACTTCAGATTTATCTTTTAGTTCACCAGTGTTTGGTTCAAAGTCCTTACCGGTAGCAACTCTTTTACCACCAAGATGAGTAAGCTCTGCATCAAAAGTTTCAGTTTCAGAAGCGTCTTTTTTTGCAAGTTGGGCTTTAAGATCCCAGAAAGTTGCAGACTTAAATCGCATTCTTTCGCGCTCTCGTTCAACAAGCAGACGCATTGCAACACTTTGAACTCGCCCAGCAGATAATCTTGGGCCCATTTTCTTCCACAACAATGGGCTAACAGTGTATCCGTAAAGTCTGTCGATTATCCTTCTTGTTTCTTGAGCTTTTACTAAATGCTCATCAATAGATCGAGGTGATTGCAAAGATTCTTGAATTGCAGTTTTAGTGATCTCGTGAAAAACAAGTCTTTTTACTGGAATCTTTGGATTAAGAACTTCCATAAGATGCCAACTAATGGATTCTCCTTCTCTATCTTCATCCGTTGCTAGTAGAATTTCATCAGCGTCTTTTAATGCTTTTTGCAGTTCTTTAACGCGTTTTTCTTTTTCAGGTGGAACAATATATAGCGGAGTAAAATTGTCATTTACGTTTATACCAACTCGAGTCCATTTTTCCTTTTTAACAGCTGCTGGAATTTCGGAGGCATTCCCAGGCAAGTCGCGAACATGCCCATATGAAGCCATTACTTCGTAGTCTTTGCCCAGAAATTTCTCGATAGTCCTCGCTTTTGTTGGCGACTCTACAATTACTAACGTCTTGCCCATACGGTCCTTAAACTTACTTTTAGCTCCATATAATAAGGACAAGAGAATACATTTTTCGAGAATATTGGCAAGTTAGGCCAGAATTAGAAATAAACTCATCGGGCTTAACATCCTGATATTAATACATATTTTAATCTATTCTAATACACCTTTATACGAGTCGATCTAACAACCTGATATTGCGATTACGCACGTAAATACAAGTAGTTTCTAATGTGACTTTTCACACACACCTTATATTGGTTAACAACGATAGCTTAATTTACTGGAGGCGATGCCTACAGGGTTTAATAATTTTAGGAGTATCAAATGAGAACATATAAATTAAAATCTTTAAGTCTGTTGGTCCTTCTAGCACTAACTACACCTATATCATTATTTGCCGAAGAAAAATTTAATCCGCCAGTTACGTATTCTAATCCTCCACTTCAAAATCAGCAAAACAATCTAAATGCAAAGATCACTTCTAATCTGCCAACAGATATAAAATCAATTAACAAAGTAGATCTAAGCGAGCTAAATGGTGCAAATCTTATCGACCCTGGAAATATGGGCAATCAATCAGACCAACAACCTCAAGCTGAATCACGATGTCCGTTAGTACCGCAAAATGGTTATGAACAGTTCTCGTTGTACGGAAAAAATTTCGTAAATTTAAGAACTCAAGAAGCCAGAACTATTTCAGCGATACATATCACTTCGGTTTTAACTAATTTACGGCCAATGCAATTTCAACAAGCAATAACTATTCGTGACACACAGGGGTGTGAGTATTTATTTAGCTCTCAAGATCATGCAACAGTGCTTCAACAATTTGAATCTCTTAAAGCGGCAGCTTCAGATACAAACCGTAACACATTGTTTAACATAGGAGTTAATTCATGTAACAACAATGGATGTCTTGCAGAGTTAGTATCTGGATCGGTATCAGTACATATTCCTGAATAGTCTTAGTTAATACTAAGAATCAGAACTAACTATGATATTCTTCAAGTTAGTTCTGATTCTACATTAAAGAAGTCGGATCAACTGTTGTTAAAAAAGTATACCCGGATGTTCCTGCAGCATTACCAGAAGAAACATTTCCTGAACCACTAGATGATACATTAGATCCATTACCACCTGCGCCGCCACAAGATCCACCACCAGAACCAGCTACCCGAGGAGATGCAGTAACTGCGGTAGAATTATCTCCGGCGGCACCACCAGCAACCGTTAGCGTGCCAGCATTAACGGGTGCAGTAGTTGATAATAGATGAATAATACCTCCTCCGCCTCCACCATGTGCGCCAGATGTTGTTGTAGAGGCACCTCCATCGCCGCCAGTTGCAGAAATGGTTCCAGACGCAGCATTTGTTACACTTGTTTTAGACGCAAGAATAACTATTCCTCCCCCGCCACCAGCACCAGATGAAGAGATATCTTGGCCATCGGCCGTAATAGAACCATTATTTGTGATTGCACCCGAAGCAATAACTGTAAAAGTTCCTCCGCCTGAGCCTCCACCAACAAACGAAAAACCCGCGCCACCCCCTGATCCACCAACAAGTCCAGGTCTTAATACATTTTTCGCCGTTTGTATTGAGATGTTAATCCCGGAAGCTCCACCTTGAAGGATGGCTGCATTAGTTCCAAACGCACCTTGCCCAGCAGGAGCAGAGGCGATTCCTTGTCCGCCAACAGCAAAAGTCGGAGAAGTTCCCATCCCCGTTGTTGAATCATGTAGATAAGCACCAATACTATGAGTGCCAACATTGATAGTTCCGTTATTAGTAAAAGTACCAGTACAACGAATTACAGTTCCCGATCGAACAGTTAAAATTACTCCTGAATTAATTACTACGTCTGTGAATTGAGTATTAACTTCAGATAATATTGTGTTGCTAGATATGGTCAATGCTCCTGCGCTTCCATCACCATAAACTCTAAGAGATCCGTTTGCTCCATCTGCACCATTGGTTCCGTTGGTGCCATCTGCACCAGTCAGCATACTAATATTGTTGATTTTTGTTTCACCACGAACACATCTATTGCTTCTAATTCGTACTGCACCATTACTTCTTTTTTTGCAGATTACAAAATTTTGCGCAGCTGCAGGTTCTACCGGATAAGAGGCATCAATCAAAAGAAGTAAAATTAGAAATTTAGCGACCTGTCTTAGATTTATATTCATCTAAAAGATCGTATAGTGTTAAATACAATGATAGCAATCAGAAAATCACATCTATCAAAAGCCCAACCGCTCTAAAAGGCAAAGCTAACACAGTCCCTACAACTTCAACTGTGCATCCTATAATACCCCCACAACTTGTACTTGTTTCTTCGGTCTCAACAGTCTCGGTTGTTTTAACTACTGGTTCAGCTCGATATTCTGGATGAACTGATGAATTATAAGCTGGTTCGGTAGAAACTGTTGTGGTCTTTGTTGTGGTAGTAGAAGAGCACCCGCTTATAATAAATACGAATAAAACGGTTAAAATTAACGATAAATATCTATTTTGCACTTGTATTTTCATGATCTAATTCTTAAAACAGTTAGTTATGATAATACACCGACAAGATGCCCTTGCACTACTACATGAATACGTACAATCAGAAAGTTTAAGAAAACACTGCCTTGGTGTTGCAGCTTGTATGGAATGGCAAGCAAAAAAATTAGGGCTTGATGCTACTACTGTAGATCAGTGGTGGATTTGTGGTGCTCTACATGACTTTGATTACGAAAAATTTCCTGATCCGACCCCACCTAACGGACATCCCTACGCAGGGCAAGCAATATTAAAAGAAGCTGGTCTATCAGATGAAATTCTTACAGCGATTATGGGACATGCCCTATACACTGGTGTCGCGCGCGAAACCTCTATGGCAAAAAATCTTTTTGCAGTTGATGAACTATCCGGTCTTGTCACTGCGAGTGTTTGGGTTAGGCCTGATAAGTCTATTTTAACTTTGGAAGTTTCGTCGGTTAAAAAGAAATTTAAAGACAAAGCTTTTGCACGAGGATGCAATCGAGACGAAATTAAACTTGCCGCCGAAGAACTAGGTGTAGATCTAGATACATTAATGCAAGAAGTAATAGATGCACTTAAAGCTAACGCGGATCAGCTTGATCTTGTCGGTACCCCGAGCGCTGCCGCTTAAGATGAATCGCTAATAGTGATATTGCTGTAGGAGTCACTCCAGGAATCCTCATAGCTTGACCAAGTGAGTAAGGTTTTACTTGTTTTAGTTTTTCCCGAGCTTCGATTTTAAGACTTGGCACTGCGTCGTAGTTAAAAGACTCAGGAATTAGATCTGACTCTGATTTTTTTAACTTTGAAATTTCTTCATCTTGTCTGCGCAAGTATCCATCAAATTTTAGTTCGATTTCCATTGCTGCAGTTAAGTTTGAATCAGTGAAAATATCACTTGGAAGGAATTTATCTAAAATCCAATTTAATTTCATTTCGGGTCTTCGAACCAA
>JBILET010000065.1:0-7192 GCA_044351935.1 Bdellovibrionota bacterium | reverse complement strand
TTTTTCACACGACGACTGGATAATTTTTGCAGTTAATTCTAACTTTTGCTGCGCTATAAGTTTTTGACCTGCACGGACCAATTGACCATCAAACTCAACAGCTTCAACTGTATATCCACTCTTGGCCAGAGGAATAGTAAAATTACCACTACCTGCATATAATTCCGTGATCGATGCAGGTGGTTTTATATCCAGATTATCCATGACCAAGTTATGTAAAACTTGATTGCCCTTTCGATTCACCTGAGAAAAATGACCAATCGATTGATCTGATGCTATCAATCTTAATCGATTTTTTTCTTTAATAACTTCGTCGGTTGAACTTTTAGTTCTTAAAAATACAGCGCCTAAAGATAATAATTTGCCAAACCACTGACCTTGAGACAAAAGCTTTTCCGCAGTAATTTGATTACGCAAAAAAA
This sequence comes from Bdellovibrionota bacterium, assembly GCA_044351935.1. Lineage (GTDB taxonomy): Bacteria > Bdellovibrionota_C > UBA2361 > UBA2361 > JBIKWN01 > JBIKWN01. Next base: position 6,770 of record JBILET010000065.1, on the reverse strand, counting down.
TTGTTAAGCTAATTTGATTTTCATTATTGATCTCGATTGATTTTGCAAACCCGCATAACTGTTCGGATACACTTTGAATTACAGGAATAGCTTTATTAATTGGATCTTCTGCAAGTAAACATTTTGCAATTGGAATAACTTGTCCCGTCCCAGGTTTATGAAAACCTAGAAGCCCATCGTGTGACAGATGTAATGTAATTCTTCGTCTGTACCCGAATTCTGGTAATCCAGACGAGGCATCTATTATTTCTGGAACTGATAATCCACCCTGTCGTTCAAGATAAGAATGTATCATCTGTCTTTTTTCAGCACGTTCTTGTTCAATTGTCATATGCTGAAAACAGCAACCCCCGCAAAATTTTATATATTCACAGGGCGGCTGGATTCTATGCTGGTGTAATTTTGTAATTTGTATTAATTGGGCTTCGCAGTAGTTTTTTTTGTCTGCTTGGATTTTAACTAGCCCTTGTTCTTGAGGGATAATCCCATGCACGAAAATTTTTTTACCAGATGGATCTTCATTTGGCACGCATATAGCTACCCCGCCCACTCCTAAAGTTTGGGCAGTAACTTCAACAGTAGTGGATAGTTCTGGTACCATGGTGGTACTATAACGCAGCAAACAGTGAATTAGCTATGACACATAACGATACTGAAGATTACTTAGAAGAAGACGATCAAGAAGAGTCAAAAACAACTCATAGTTCATTAGTCGATAAAAACTATATTACGCCATCTGGACTTGCTAAATTAAAGGCAGAATACGCCCAATTAAAGTATTCTGAGCGTCCTGAAATTTGCAAAACCGTTCAATGGGCGGCAGAAAATGGAGACCGTTCTGAGAATGCTGATTATCAATATGGCAAACGCAGACTACGGCAAATCGATAAAAAGTTAGGATTTTTAGGCAAAAGGATTCGCACCGCAGAAGTAATCGATCCAAAGACCATTAAGAGTGAAATTATTCAGTTTGGGGCAACTGTTAAATTCTGTAACGAAGACGATCAAGTTAAAACTTACACCATAGTTGGAGCAGACGAAGTCGATGTAGCTAAAGGAAGAATTAGTTGGCTTAGTCCCGTTGCGCAAGCATTAATGAAAGCTAAAGTCTCAGATATTGTACAGTTTCGTTCACCAAAAGGAGTCCAAGAGATTGAAGTCCTAGAAATAACTTATAAAGAAGTAGACTAAAAAATCTACTAGTTCATTTTATAAATTGGGCTAAACAGAGGCAGGCACACTCTAGCGATAGGATCCTCAGAGGAACCAGGGACGTCTCTGAATTTTATGGTCATACGACTAGCTCTTGATAAAATTTTGTCAGTTCCTTTGTCTCCGAAACAGCAAATATATCTGTTTTTGGTTCGAATTGTCCTTTGACATTTATATGCACTACATTTTTTGGGTGGAGACACTCCTCCTGCTTGCTCAGCTGTACAACCATTGTAACCAAAAGCAGGATATCTATCTTGGTTTAATCTGTTTCGAAGGACAACACTAAAAGACTTGCTCCATTCATTATCTAAAATAACAGCTGCATTGCCACCACACGTTCTAAAGCTAGGACGATATTTAATATCTTTTGGGGCTTTTGATGCACAAATGCAAGGTTTAAAAACACTTTCGTTACATTTAGCTTCTGGAATATCTATGGCAAACGCTGCGCTAGAAGATATCAATGATAAAAGTGTGATTAAGATAACGAAATATTTTCTCATAAGACATATACTAGATAAATCGTTCTAAAACTTCAAGAATGTCACCTTCTATATTTAGCTGCTGGCTACGCCCCTCTTTAACTTTCAATTCGGGGGCCTTAATACCCTCACCAAACAGCACTTGCCCTGTAAATATTCGGGCTTCGTCCCAATTCATATTGATAAGAAAAGTATTTAACAGCTGAGCCCCACCTTCGACTATCAAAGATTGAATACCCCTGTCATAAAGGTCACTTAAGATTGTATTTATAAGCTTGTCATCAAAGTTGACTTTTACAAGTGAAACAAAATCTTTATTATAATCTTCCTGCTCATTATAAATAATGACAGGCGCTGATTCATCAAACACAAAAAAACTAGTAGGCACTCTTTGCGTTCTATCAAGTACAATTCTAATTGGGTTTCTTCCATTAGGGACACGACAAGTCATTTTTGGATTATCAAAAACAACTGTGTTTGTACCAACCATAATTGCCATCTCTTGATCTCGCCACTGATGCACCAGTTGTCTTGATTGATCATTAGAAATCCACTTGGAAGAATAGTCGCTTCGAGCAATAAATCCATCCGCAGTCTGTGCCCATTTAAGAATTACATAAGGGCGTTTATGTTCATGGTATGTAAAAAATCTTTTGTTAAGTTGACGCGACTCTTTTTCTAAACAACCAACGATTACTTCAATATTGGCTTGTTTTAATTGTTGAATACCTTTGCCACCAACTTTAGGGTTTGGATCAAGAGTAGAAACTATAACTTTTTTTACACCTGATTTTATGATGGCATCAACACAAGGTGGAGTTTTTCCAAAATGACAGCATGGCTCCAAAGTTACATACAATGTGGACTGTCTAATTAGCTCATCTGATATACCTTTATTGTAAGCATCGTTTAGTGCCTCTATTTCGGCGTGAGGCAGTCCATATCCTCTATGATATCCTTGCGCTATTACATTGCCGTCACGCACAAAGACAGCGCCAACCATGGGGTTTGGTCTTGTATTAGGGAACCCTTTTCTAGCCAATTCAAGGGCAACTTGCATGAATTCTAGGTCTGACATAGTGACTATTTGATTTCTACAAATTCTAATTTACAGCTATAATCTGCCAATCACAAATATGTCGATATGCTCTGAGCAAAAGTATTCTTTTAATCCATTATGAAGCAAAGTTTTGACTATTTAGTACTTGGAGCAGGTGTTGCTGGACTCACCTTTGCCATAAACGCCGCAAAACACGGATCCGTTCTTGTGTTAGGTAAAAAATTTCTTAATCAAACTTCTACAGCATGGGCTCAAGGGGGCATTGCTGCCGTTACCAGTGAAGATGACTCCCATTCATTACATATACAAGACACTCTAGAGGCAGGTGCTGGTATCTGCGATCAAAAGATTGTAAAAATTGTTGTTGAAGAAGGTCCTGCTAGAGTTGCAGAACTAATTAATCTTGGCGCAAATTTTGATAAAGAAGGAATAAGTTATCACCTTAATAAAGAAGGTGGACATTCCAGAAGGCGTATTTTTCATACTGGCGATTCGACTGGTCAGACTGTTCAACAAACACTTGCGAATGCTGCTAAAGCAAACCCAAACATAACTATTATCGACCATATGGTTGCTGTTGATCTTATTACTACTCATAAATTTGGTATGTTTCTGGATCAACCTAATCAGTGCATAGGTGCATATGTCCTAAATCCAAAAGGCGAAGTAGAGATTGTTCGTGCTAAAGTTGTTATGGTTGCTACTGGAGGAGCAGGAAAAGTTTACTTATATACATCAAATCCTGATGTATCTACCGGAGATGGCATAGCGATGTGTTTCCGCGCCGGAGCACCAGTAGCAAATTTAGAATTTTTCCAATTTCATCCAACTTGTCTTTACCACCCACAAGCAAAATCATTTTTAATCACCGAAGCTATGCGAGGCGAAGGAGCAAAACTTTGTCGTATAAACGGTGATCGCTTTATGCATAACTATCATGAGTTTGCCGAACTTGCTCCTCGGGACATCGTTGCAAGAGCAATCGATAACGAAATGAAAGTTCATGGTGATGATTTTGTTTATTTAGATATTTCTCATAAGCCATTGGAATTTATAAAGGAGCATTTTCCAATGATTTATGAAAAGTGCTTGCAATTTGGATTGGATATATCAAAGCAACCTATACCTGTTGTTCCCGCAGCGCACTATTGCTGTGGCGGCGTTGTTACAGATGAAAATGGCAAAACATCCATCAAAAATTTATACGTTGCAGGAGAAGCTGCATATACTGGTTTACACGGAGCAAACCGTCTAGCATCAAATAGCTTACTTGAAGGATTAGTTTTTGGACATCGAGCAGCAGAAGAGGCAAAAACTCAACTTTCATCTGAACAACTATATAATTACCAAGATATATGGTCACAAATTCCCAATTGGGATAGCGCAGGCGCAGTGGATAGCGACGAGCAAGTTGTTATCGCTCACAATTGGGACGAGATAAGACGATGCATGTGGAATTATGTTGGAATTGTTCGCTCTACAAAACGGCTTGAAAGAGCAAAACGTAGAATAGAGTTAATTACTCAAGAAATTCAAAATTATTATTGGAAGTTTAAAGTTACTGCTGATTTACTTGAGCTTCGAAATATTACTTTAATTGCGCAACTTATCGTAGAAAGCGCACTACAACGACACGAAAGCCGAGGACTACACTACACAATTGACTATCCAAACTCTTCAAGTGAATATCTGAAACCAACTGTAATTTCCAAACTGTAGAAATAATTAAAACTATGAGTCTTCATCCATCAACCCAAAAAATTTTGGACATACTAAAAAGCAAAGGCCATCGTATGACTTCTACACGCAAAGAAGTCATTGACCACTTAGTAAAACAAGCAAAACCCATCGCCGCACAAGAACTTTTGTCTCACTTTAAGAAAAAGGGTCGAGTAGTCAATAAGACTACAATTTACCGAGAGATACTATTCTTAAAGGAGGCCCATGTAATAAATGAGATTGATCTTTTAGAAGGTCAAAAAAGGTATGAACTACACGATCCAACTAATCACCACCATCACTTAGTATGCATAAATTGCAAAACGATTATGTGTGTCGAAATGCCAGGCGACCTAGATCGGATTGAAAAGGAAATAAAGAAAAAATATAAGTTCGAAGTCACTGGTCATGTGTTAGAGTTTTTCGGCAAATGTAATCAGTGCGGCGCATAAAATAACCTAAAGAATAAGGCAACTATTTTGATTAAACTATTAAACCAATTAAAGATTATATTTTTTATAATGATATGTCTTTATAGTTCACTCATATGTGCCGAATCTATCACGGCAGGCAGCGCAACTTTTCCAACCCAAATGCAATCTGAAGAAGGCTATAAATTACATATCAATGGAATTGGTTATAGAAGAGTTACTATTCTTAGGATTAAAGCATATGCAGCTGCGCTATATGTAAAAGAAACTAGTAATGATGCTGATAAAATTCTTAACGATCCTTTTGAGCGTAGATTAGTAATCACTTTTTTCTATGATGCAGATAAAGATGAGATACAGGAAGCACTTGAAGAGCACTTTATCGAAAATAACCCAAAATCTGATCATCTAAACCAATTAAAAGAAGTCCTTCCGAAACTTCCCGATATCAAAGAAGAAGACACTCTAACACTAATTTTTAATCAAAATGGTATTAAGCTAGATATCAATGGTAAAACTATTGCCTCAAATAGTAATATTGCATTTGGTCGCGATATATTAAGGATTTGGTTAGGCGAAGAACCACCAAATAGTAGCTTAAAAGACGGTTTATTAGAGATTGATCTGTAATTACTACACACAGAATATTTGTCGCTCTTGTTCGCTTCTACATATGGGAGGTCAAAACTCCTATCTATATAAAGTCGAAAAAGCCAAATCTCTTCTAGCTCCCTATGCTCAGTGCGCTTACGAAGAGCCTGGGGTTTTTCTTTCTGACCCACAAGGCAGTAGACATAAAATTAAATTAGTAGTTAGTGGAACACTTCCCGAACCTAAATTTGGCATAGTCGATAATAGTGGCCAATTCACTACACTTGAGAAGTGTCCTATACATAATCCAACTATCAATGCCCTATTACCTTCAATAAAACAAATTATCATTAAATATGGGCTAAAAATTTATGATATCAAGAAAAAGCAAGGTGAATTAAAAGCGATTTTAATAAGCAGCAATCATGATAGCAGTCAGATAATTCTTAGACTTGTTCTTCGCAGCGCTAACTTACTAGACAAAGCAAAATCTGCGTTGAATGATTTAGAATCACAGCACAACTCAATCAAGGTTACTTCAATCAACATCCAACCAATACCTCATGCAATCCTAGAAGGCACAGAGGAGATATTAGTTTCGAAGAATCCATTTATTACCGAGCGATTAAACAACATAAGCATGTGCTTTGATCCGAAATCTTTCATGCAAGTTACTCCACAAGTATCTGAGCAACTATATAGATCTGCAGCTCAATGGTTGCGTGAATATACACATAGTACCGTACTTGACCTTTACTGCGGTGTTGGTGGATTTGCATTACACGTTGCAAACTTTAGTGGGAATGTTACTGGAATCGAAGCGTCCTCTACTGCAATTAAATGTGCAACAACAGCAGCGAAATTAAATGAATTTAATAATTGTAAATTTGTTGATGAAGATCTAGAAACTTATCAATTGAGTTCAAACGTTGATGCATTAATCGTTAATCCACCAAGAAGAGGCTTAAGCGAGAATGTTTTATCATTCATTGATAAAACAAATCCTAAGACGATTATTTACTCTAGTTGTAACGTTGTCTCATTAATTGAAAATTTAAAGTCACTTACTTCAACTTATTCGATTATTAAATTTAAGTTTTTCGACATGTTTCCACTCACGGATCACTTGGAATGCCTAGTACTGCTGCAAGAAAATACCAAGTAGATTCAATTAGTTACATTATTCACTGAAGCAATTAGATCATATAGTGCGATTATTGGTCAGTTTTTTTGCTTAAATTCAAACGATATTTTAACATCTAGCGTTTGTTT
>JBILET010000046.1:0-8533 GCA_044351935.1 Bdellovibrionota bacterium | reverse complement strand
AGTTAGCAAGTAGTTGGAAGGTTTTAGCATGTTTCCCAAATGCTTGTTCATTTCGAAGTTCGATGCTTGCTTGGCTCCATGCCATTTCGAATGCGCGATGAATTTGATTTGTATCGCGATATCTAGTCGCAGTATGAATTAACTCTTCACGAGACTTAGCAAAAGCAGTTGTGAATGTTACGTTTTGTGATTCTCCTGGGCTAAGCTCAATCTTTACTCGAAGAGACATGCAAGGATCCAAAACATAACCAACGTTGCCAGCAAGCTTTACTCCTTTATTTAATGCTTGAGGTGATCTTATGGAATTTCCGCGTCCAATAAATGATTCTCGAGAAGATTCATAATATGTACGGTCCCAAACTGTTTTCATGATCACTTGGTGCATCATGTAGATTACTTCTTCGTGTTTGGATCTAGGCCTTCTTGAAAACAAAAGCGCATCAAATTCATCAAGATACTCAGATTGTATGAACATTTTTGCGAAAGCAGGGTGAGCTTGGTCTGCTCTTGTGGATGCAAGAGCTACTTCTGCAAAAGTTGTAATTTCAAGAACTCTTTTTTCTTTGCCAGTGTTTGCTAATGTTAGCTTACGAATCTCGACGTTTTCTTCTGGTGAAACTGTAATTTCTTGATGAGAGAATATTCCATGATCGCGACGTTTAAATTCAGCTTTATCTGGGCTAAATATAGCTTCATAAAATTCGGGCTCAGCAAGAGTTGGTTGGAATCCACTAGACCATACTTGATTTGACTCTAGATCTCGAATGAATATGTGAGTACCCATATCATTTTGAACCAAATCTTCTTTCCAACGAGTTAAAGAGATTTCTTTATCAAACAAACTAAAACCACTTCCACTGTTATCAACCATCACAGTATACCTACCGTTTGATAATAAGTGGGTCCTTGGTACCTGAGTATGTGGTGTTGTATAAACTTTTTGAGCTATAGCAGTTTCATCATTGATACGTTCTTGAGTATCAGATGCTGCAGTTTGATGAGGTAAGATAACAGGTAAGCGCTCTGGGAATCTTTCTTGTAAAACTAAATCTACAGATTGAATTACTGGATCGCGATGGAATCTATCTTGCCAAATTCCACCAGTTAATAAGTTTGTCATTGCAACAACGCTCATTCCTTGGTGATGTGCAAAATAGTTTTGAACTATATGGAATCGTTCATTAGGAGCAAGTCTAGTTTTTGTATAATCAATTGATTCATAAAAACCATATTGGCCCAAGAATCCAAGTTTTTCCATTGCTATCAAGTTATCCAAGCTTTCTAATGGAGCCACTGGAAGCGCAATCATTGTAGAGTAAGGAGAAATTACAAGATCATTTTCAAGTCCTCGCTTTAAACCAAGGCCTGGAACGCCAAATGCTCTGTACTGATAAGTACGCTCAAAATCAACTCCGCTAAAGCTAGATTCCGAAATACCCCAAGGAACTTTTTTGGTCGCTCCGTAGGCTCGTTGAGCTTTAACAACTACATCATATGTTTCGTGAAGTAATGTTCCTGGGTAACTCCTCATTACTAAAAGAGGCATTAAGTACTCAAACATTGTACCAGTCCATGACAACAACGCTTTTCCGCCTGGCACTTCTGTTAATCCGCGTCCCAATGAAAACCAGTGTCGCTGCGGAAGTTGTCCAAGAGCAATTGCGCAAAGACTTCCTAGTCTTGCCTCTGAAGCCAATAAGTCATAGTAACTAGTGTCTCGGCGAGCTGCATCAACATTATATCCAATTGCAAATAAATCTTTTGATTCGTCGTATAAGAATCTAAAGTCAATCGAATTTATGATTGCATTTGCTCTGGCAACCACATTTTCGCAAGCGCGCATGAAATTTTTTATCATTTCTTGTGTAGAAACGATTCCTTCTTTTATTGATTGAGTTGCGTGGTCGGAAATATTTATTGAAATAATTATTCCGTTTAATGAATCAATGATTCTTTGTAAGTTCTCTGGGGTAAATGTAAGTTCATTTAATGAGTTAACTACGGCTTGAAGGCTAGGCAATACAGCCGAGTTAGCTTCGGATTGAGATCTTAAAAGTTGATCAACATTTTTCACCCAATAAAGAGACGATAATGTTTGAAGAATTTGATTGTCTTTTAGATCTGAATGACCAGAAGAAGTAAGTGTATCAAGTGCCCAGGAAGCTTGTCTGATTGTCAATTCTTCCGAAGAATTTAACGATAGTAACTTACCTTTAAATGATTCATCGAATTGATTTAAATATTCAAAGTGATTTTGGCTTACAAGAGGAATACGTTTTATATCTTTTAAACTGGAACGAAGAGCAATTAGATGGCCTACCATGTTACCGCTATCAACCATTGATACATATCTTGGATATAACGATTCGGCAGTATAGGTTTTATACCAGTTTAGAAAATGCCCTGAATATCTTTCAAGTTTTTCTAGCCCATCAAATATATTAGAGACTATTTGTATAGCCTTCGATGCACTGATAAACCCTAAATCGTAAGCAGATACGACAGTTAGCATGGAAAGAGAAATATTGGTTGGTGAAGTCCTCGATGCAACAACAGGTGAGGGGACTTCTTGGAAGTTATCAGGGATTAAAAAGTTATGTTCGGCATTTAAGAAGTTCGCAAAGTAATTCCAAGTTTGTAGTGCATACGATCTGATTTTATTTTTTTGTTCATTAGTTAAATCAACATCAAGTTTTAATCTTGGTTTGCTTACTTCGTGAGCAATAAAAGGAGCACTAAACCAAATTAAATATAGTAGAGCTACAAGAGGAAGCCTTTCTGGTGAATGTAAAATTACCAGACTAAAACCAACAGCAGTAATAAAAATTCCACCAAACATCGCTGCAATAAAACCAGAAAGAGAAGAACTAGCACGTCTTTCGGCGTGATAGGCTGTCTCCCACTGCAGTAAATGTTTTTTACTTATATATACACGATAAAGTGTTGTTAAAATTGCATGCGTACATAAATACGCTTGGTGCGGAAGGAAAGTGAGAGTAAGCATAGTTTGCTTAAACATCTTCCAAAAATCTTTCCAAACTCCTCCAAAGTGACTTTCAAATGACATTCCACGGGGAGGGATAATTAAGGCTTGAGCAAGATTTGTGAAAACTGGGAAAGCAATTACTAGTAATCCTAATAATGTCCAAAAAAGAGCATTTCCAGGAAGAATTACTGTTCCGCAAGTTAAAAGTAAAAACAGCGAAGGTGCTACTAAGCTTCTTCTTAAGTTATCAAACAGTTTCCATCTTCCAAGTGGAGTAATCCTTGAAGTGGTGCTGTTATTTCGCGAAGGATTCCTCAGCCCTAACCATGGAATTAATTGCCAATCTCCTCTAATCCATCTGTGCTGACGTTTTGCATGAGCGTTATATTTTGAAGGGAAGTCATCATAAAGCTCTATATCAGAAGCTAGTGCAACTCTTGTAAATATTCCTTCAAATAGATCATGACTTAACAAAGAATTTTCTGGCACGCGATTCTTTAATGCCTCTTCGAAAGCTTCTACATGATAAATTCCTTTGCCAATATAAGATCCCTCATTAAATAGATCCTGATAAACATCAGACACAGAGTTTGTATATGGGTCTAATCCTGCATGACCAGCAAAGATCCTCGCAAACAAAGAAGTATTAGCACTTGTTAACGAAACACCAACTCGAGGTTGAATAATAGTATAACCGTCAACGACTCGTTTAGTTTTAGGATCCACAATTGGATAGTTCATTGGATGTGCAGCGGCAGCAACCAATTTATTCGCCATTCCGCGGGGAAGTTGAGTATCGTTATCTAATGTGATTACAAGTTTGTGACCAACTAGGGCATTTATTTCTTCTGTTGTTGTAATAAAGCTAGTATCAGTGGCACCAAGAAGTAAGCGGTTAAATTCTTCGATTTTACCTCGTTTTCTTTCCCACGCCATGAAGCAGTTTTCTTTTGCATTCCAAAAGCGCTTACGGAATAAAACAATAAATTTGTTATGCCCATATGTTTGGCATAGCTCGGCAATTTTAGATTTTGAATAACTAACAATAATATCATCTTTTTCGGTTACTTCTGTGGGGCTATCAGCAAGATCAGCAAGAATACAGTAAGTTAAATTTGGATCATTATTACTTAGATATCGAACATGTAGGCCTTCGATTGTATTTTTTGCCGTAGTACGATCAGAAAATAACGAGTGAACAACCACAACTGTTTTGTATTCATCGGGAATACCTTTTTCAAAATCATACTTTGGTAGAAGTTTTGGTCTAGTAAATCTAGTTACAATCCATTGAGTAATATTCAAACCTAGATCTGAAACAGGAATAAAAGCAAGCGATGCTGCAAGAAGAGCTTGCCAAAAATACACAGCAGTTGAAGATGCGTATGAAACAGCATATAGAAGGGGGATTAGGGTAAAAATAATTATTGAAGATAAGTAAAAAACAAAAGGATTACGTTTTACAAATCTTTGTAATCTATGAATGACACCGGGAGTATAACCTATAGCAGCTTCTAGATAAGGCAACCCTCTTTGAGAAAGATATCCGCCGACTGAAGCTCTGAAATCACGATCGTTATCTTGATTAGTAGTTAAAAAGTCACGAGCCAGATTAACTGCACATACGGCAACTTCAGTTTCGGGCTTTTTTGAAAATCTAGCTAGTCTTTCAAGTCTTTGACGATAAGTATCACGGGTTTTAAAATCACATCTAGGGTAAATTCCTGAAGGATCTAGTTTTAGAATGTGCTCAACTTTACTGTTTAATTCAAACCAATCGTCCCAATTTACATGCGTAATCGATCTTAATGATGTAAAAATATTTCCGATTGTTATTTGGTCAGCGGATAAACTTCGCTGTTCATTTTTTAAGATTTCCTCTGGATCTCGGCCTTCTTCCCTTAGTCGCTCTTCTAACCATTGAAGAGTAAGAGCAGCTTTGCGCCCACGGTCACGTAATCTTCTAATAAGATGTCCTGCACCCAATGCAAGAAAATCAGGGCGAAGCATTACTTTCTCTGCAAGATTCAGAAGAATCTGAGTCCCGGGTTTTGATTCGTCACCAAGAATTTCTTCTACTAAATTTTCTGCAGCTTTCAGTTCTTCTTTCGCTTGAATCATTCGCATACTTAATTCGCGAAGCTGATCAAGCAAGGCAAATCTGATCATTATTGGGACAGCCCAGATTTCCCCGATTTGAAGAACCGCTTGAGTTTGATACCCGTCTATAAATGCATCAAGTAGCGATACATCTAGAACACAATCACAGTTTGAAATATAAGATAGAATTAAATGAAATACTCGTGGGTATTGACGATATTCTCCTTCTAGTAACCTAGGAAGGACTCGATCGTAACCACGTGGAAAATGATTTCGAATTTCGTTAATTTGTTTTTCGATTACAAAGTAGTTATCAAGTAGCCACTCCGCGCCTGGTGTTATTGCTTCTTTCTTTTTTGCCGTTTCGGCAAGTTGGGTGTAGCTTTTTTCAATTTCGGTGCAATTATTTTGCAGTCTAAGAAATAATCTTCGGTCACTTGAAAAACCAGTTTTAATTTTATGTTCAGCGGCAAGTAATTTACCAAGTTCTGATAACTCTTCACGTGAAGGCGCTTGAGAGCGAATGACTCTGTTTTTTATTTCCTTATTAGTTGTATTTTTTACAGCTGATTTAGGAAGAAGATCGACACCGAATAAGTCTGAAATGTTCATAAGTACTAAATAGTTTTAATTAGCTAAATTCGATGCCAGAAACGCCCCCAAAGACGCCCCAAGGCACCGAAAAAATTAAAAAAATAGTACTTTGTTTAAGTAATAATGACTATCAGAATCATTAAATAAGCGGCAGGCGAGCGCGACTATGGAACGCGGTTTGATTTTTTGGCGAAGCTGTAACTATCAAAAGCGAGTTCATTCTGAAGCATTGTTAACGTAAACAGTTGAGAAAGTGATTTTTTAGAAATCCTTAAAAACAACTATCCGAGGAGGTTGGCCACCACCTGCTGCGTCAGAAACCAGAATTGTATATACAGATTCACCATCTAACGAAATGTTTAATGATTGAGCAGCAACGGATTTGCTGTTTTCTGGTGTTACAGTTAAGTCATACGTTCCTTTTGGAAGAGCGATGTAAGTTGATACTTGTTTAAAAGTAAACCCATCTATTGAAGGTTGTTCTGAATTTATAGAAGTACCTGCTCTAAGGATATAAGCATCTACTCTTCTATTATTACTTGAAGCGTGAATTACTCTTATCTTTGCAGTTTCGTCGCTGGATGGTTCATTATCATCCCTAAGAATTAAAAAAGAAGGAGTAGTTTTTTTGCCAAACACTAAAAGAGTTTGATCTCGAATATCAGAAAATGATGTATCTGTATCAACTAATCTAGTTGCTGTGCCCGAGATTAAAACTTGTAAATTATGTCCACCTGTTGTTTCCTCCGAATATCCAGTGCTTTCTAAAAAGCCAACATTAGTTTGGTATTCTTTGTTATCTAAATATAAGTCAACGCTGTCTACATCCGAGACGCTGTTTATAAACCTAAAATTAGTGTTTCTGTCGTTTCTGCCGGTGTTAGCATCGCTGCCGCATCCAGTAATAAACAACAAAAATAAAATAAAACTAGTCGCTAACTTTAAGTTTTTTAGGAAGCCCATTTTTAAATCTACTCCAATCAAAATTTGGCCACGGATCAATTTTTCGACCTGGCGCTATTGCTCTATGAGACACTATAGCGCAAATTGGATTCTTACTGCACAAAAATTCACATAATTTTTTGAGGGATATATATTGCTCATCAGTAAATTCAGATTTTTCATCGCCAATGACTTCAATCCCAACACTAAAATCGTTAACTTGAGTACGTCTATCATTACTAAACGGCATCTGACTAACCCCAGCATGCCAAGCCCTAAATTTAATGGGGACGGTCCTATATATGATTCCATCGCGTCCGATAAAAAAATGCGCTGATACTTGATGGAAATTTAAAAGATCTAAGCAAGCTTTTGGACAATACGGATCATGTTTTCCGCTAGCATACATATTATGAATAACAATCGTATCAATTGCGCATTTTTGGGGTCTTCTGTCGTAAAACAGAGAAGTTAATTCACGAGTATCTATCAAACCAGAAGCCATAAATTGGGGGGTTAATTATTTTTACTAAATTACCTATAGGTTCCGATTGTATCTTATCAATCGAAAGATGGAAATTTTTATAATTTTTACTTAGATGAGGTATTAGGTTTTGCTTAATAGTAATATCCTGGCCTGCAAGAATATAGACTTTTGAATTTCCAGATAGCCTATCAATTTGAATCCCACTTCCGCTAATAATCAACGTGGGCACACTGACCTGCAGTTCCGAAAACTTAATTGTTCCACTTGATATAATCTGCGCATACCCATTGATTAATTCATCTGTCTGTAATGTTAAATTTGCAATCGAAATATTTCCAATTACTCGCGCAACAAAATGATCGTTAAAATTTAAACTCGTGCAAGTTTTAGTCGAGTTAGTTGTGATAAGGTTTGAATCGACACCGGGTAAAATATTTTCAGTGCACTTATATGCGCTATTTAATAGATAATTCCAGTCCGGAACATTTAAAAACTTACTGTTAGATACTATCCACTTATCAGGTAAGGTTATGTTAATTGGAGTTAAGCCCTCAAAGCTAATTAAATGTTTTGCATATGATTCAATATAATCTTGATGCCCCTTTTTAATCGAATAAGTAATGCCCAACACATTAATTGTATAATCACAAAGAATAAATATCGTTGTGTTTAGTAATATAATTACAAATAGAGCGGGGATTAGCGCAAATCCCTTTGATAAAGTTTTTACTTGTATCATTGCGTTAATGCCAAACTAATATCAGAAATGGCAGAGGCTGTTTGACTAATTACTTTTACATAGTCTGTATCAAGTAGCTGCAAACGAAACGATAAAGTAGGGCGATCGAATACTTTGCTAATTTTTATAGGATAAACATCGGTCTTTACAGGCTGAGACTCAACAATGCTATCCTTTTTAAATTGAAGTCTTCTAAGCGTACTTTGATTGTCCAGGTAATATAAAAACCGCTCCGATATAGGGATAATACTTCTAGCGCTGTTTTGTAATATCTGGTTAGTTATATTTTGCTCAAAACTTCTTAGAATAGGATTATTGATAATATTAAAATCTACTAACCCACAAAAATGAGTAGCACTATTTAATGATGGATGAATAGCCACTTCGCACGAAGCTTCAACGACCGAATTATCTAAAAATACAAAACAGTCAAAGCTATTTGGAAGTTTTTCGCCAGTTTTTTCATAACAAACTTTATTGGCAATTGTATTCTGACCTAGCTTTAATTTTTCTATGGTAAGTCGTGATATTTTATAGAGTTTAACAGAAGCAAACCCATTACTTTGTGGGTCAGCTAATTTAGTTAGCTCAATAGTTTTTCCATTGGTATATAAAAACGGAACGCTTAAGATTCTAAAACTTTCTGATACACGTGCATAATCAAGATCTAGCAGTGATTTTTGTG
>JBILET010000009.1:0-14531 GCA_044351935.1 Bdellovibrionota bacterium | reverse complement strand
AGAGGTGATGTTGTTGTTTTTACTCGTCCGGATGAAAAAGATACCGAAATGAATGAATCGGAAGTAAATTTTATTAAAAGAGTAATAGGTCTTCCTGGTGATACTATCGAAGTAAAAGGCCCACATCTATTTGTGAATAATCAACTTCAAGATGAACCGTATGCTAGATATAGTCATGGAGGATCGGCAGCTGGAAACTTTGGACCAGTTACTGTTCCGTCAGGGCATATTTTTCTTATGGGTGACAATCGCGATGACTCAAAAGACAGCAGATTTTGGGAAGAGCCATTCCTAGAAATTGGTCGCGTTAAGGGCAGAGCATTTATGATCTACTGGTCTTTTGCTGGTTTTGGACGACTATTTAATATTATTCGTTAAAAATAAATGCGCTATTTTAATTTTGTGACAAGTGCAGTAGTTGGGGTCACAGGTAAAGATGCAAGACGATATCTTAACGCCCGTTTAACTTGCAACGTAAAAGATTTGCAATCTAAGTGTTTTACTCATGCAGCACAATTAACTGCGCAAGGTAAGTGTCAGGGAACTTTTACTTTAATAAACTTAGATGATTCAAAGTTCTTATTATTATCGTCTTATGCCCCTATAGAATCTATTCTTTCAAATTTTCGACAATTTATTGTTGCTGATAGAGTCGATACTTCTGATCATTCTTCTGAATACAAGTATCTTCACTTAAGTTTAGAGCAGGCAGAATATCAAGAAATTTTTAAGTTTCTTGAATTTTCTACTATACCTACTGACGGTGTAGTCCAAATTAGTAATAGTGGTGTTATCGGATGGGCAAATAATCGGGGGTTTGAATCTGGATTTGATTTAGTAATTCCAACTCAAATTTTTAGCGAGTTCGTAGGTAAAGAATTTACCAAATCAGCAATAGAATTAACTGATGAACAAATGTTAATTGGCAGAGTTAAAACTAATTCTGTTGAGTTCCCTGTTGATATAGATAATTTAATTTTTTCTGAAGCATCGGTTTCTAAATTTATCTCGTTTACTAAAGGGTGTTATGTCGGCCAGGAAGTAATTGAGCGAATAGATGCTATGGGTAAAACAGCTTGGAAAATTGTGCCATATACATCAACCCAATTTGTTACTCCAAAAACCCAATTAAATGATAATTTAGGTTCGATTATAAATTGCTCAACTGCTAAGATAGACGGTGTTCATTATGGTTTTGCTAGGATAAAAAATGCTGCAAATATTGATAGCACTTTTGGTAGCGCAGATGGTATAGAGGTCAAGATTCTGGGATTGTAAATAAAATGGAAAAACATCAAAAAGAATTTATAAAATACTTAATCGAGCAAAAAGCTTTAATTTTTGGTGATTTCACTACTAAATCAGGAAGAAAAACTCCATATTTTGTGAACACTGGAAAGCTTTCGTCTGGCAGTGCTATTCGTGACTTAGGCCAGTTTTATGCAGAGCATATTTTAAATTCAATCTGCAAAGATCCCGCAATTATTTTTGGACCTGCATACAAAGGTGTGCCTTTAGCAGTTGGTACATCAATTGCTTTGGCTAATAAAAATATTCAGTGTGATTATTGTTTTGATCGAAAAGAAGCCAAAGAGCATGGTGATGGAGGCTCATTTGTAGGAACAATGCCTAAGCCAGGTGATAAAGTAGTTCTGGTCGAAGATGTTGTGACAGCTGGAACAACTTTAAGAAAAATGGTTCCAATAATAAAAGATGAATTAAAAGCTAATTTGGTTGGAGTTTGTATAGCAGTAGATAGGTGCGAAAAAGGCGCCGAAGGTTCCGAGTCGGCATCAGCTGAAGCAACAAGGTTATTGGGTATTAAAATTTTTCCAATAGTTACTATTCATCAAATTTTAGAATACTTAAAAAGTGAAGATGCAAAAGCATCTGGTTTTGTGGTTTCGGATGATATTCTTAATAGGGCTGACCAATATCTTGAGCAATATGGTGCCTAATATGACAAAAATAATCTTCAAAGTACTTATAATTGCCTTAGTTATAACAGCATCTAGCGGCGCAAATGCTCAAGATTTAAACCAACAACAACAGCAATTGTTTGCCACTATCACTGGAAAAGTGATGAGCCCATATTGCCCCGGAAAACTTTTAAGTGATTGTCCAAGTGGTAAAGCTTCGGAGTTAAAATCAATTCTGCGGGATAAGATTACATCAGGTGCCTCAGAAGCGGATTTAATGACTTATCTTGAGGATCAATACGGCAAAGAAACAATTCAGTCAGCACCAGGCACCAAGGGGTTTGATGTTTTTGCATGGATTACTCCTTTTGCATTTCTTTTAGTTGGGGCTGTTTTGTTTTGGAAGTGGTTAAAAAACTGGTCTAATACTTCGGTAAATAACGTTAGCTTGGGTATAAACTTATCTGATTCGAATCAAGATTCTTTATCGCAAGTAGCTGATAGAGCAAAAAAAGAATTAGGGATTTAACCAAGCGCAATCGAAAACGCGACATCAGCTGCGATAAATACAAAAAGCATAGGCAAATATAAAATTGAAAATGTAAAAACTCTTTTTACATCAACGCGATCGCGAGTATCAGAACTTTTTTCGCTTAGCCCAATCATTGTAGTGCCTAGAAGAACAGCGCCAATACTATAGATTACTCCCGTTGTTCCGATAAAAGTAAGAAGGATAGAGGTAAACAATAAGCAGATTGAAAATACTCTTATTTGATTAAATGTTCTTTTTCCGTCTGGATCAATTACAGGAAGCATTTTAAAACCTCCTTTTTCGTAGTCGTCTTTAAGAAGCCAAGCAATTGCAAAAAAATGAGGATGCTGCCAAGTAAACATAATTAAAAACAAGATCCAACTTTCAATTGATAAGTTGCCCGTAGAAGCAGCCCATCCACCCATTGCAGGAAGTGCTCCTGGAATCGCGCCGATTGCAGTATTAAGCCAAGTAATTCTTTTTAATGGGGTATAAACTAGCGCATAAAGAAACGTAGTCATTAATGCAAGAAAGCCAGATAAGTGATTTACTTTCCAAGCAAGTAATGTGCTTCCAGCGATGGTGCAAATAATACCGAAAAATAAAACTTCTTGAGCCGACATTCGTCCAGATGGAAGAGGGCGATTTTTTGTGCGCTCCATTTTGCAGTCTATTTCGCGCTCGAGGTAATGATTTAGGGCTCCAGCACCGGCGGCGCAAAGTGTGCTTCCAAGTAGGGTGGTTAAAAAAAGTAAGAATCTAGAAAGACTTTTATCTGCTAAAAAAAATCCAAGTGCAGTAGTCATGACTACAAGCGTTAAAATCCCAGGTTTCGAGATCTCGATATAATCTTTTATTTTTTGAGGCAGTTTTAGCGACATAAAATTTGCTTACGGTTATAACACAAATAGCTTAAAATCAACACAGTATGTCGATTGATAACCCATGTTTTTGTTTGTATGACTAATTTTTCAGTAGAAGTTAAACAGTTTATTTTATCAAATCGTTTTGGAATGTTATCTACGCACACTACAGATAACTATCCTTTTGGCTCTGTGGTTCCGTATGTTGTGTCTACTGATGCTTCACAAATAATAATTCAAGTAGCTCAGATAGCAGAGCATTATAAAAATCTTAAAACCAACCCCAAAAGTACTTTGCTAATAGTTGATCCATTTGGGATGCATGAGCCAATGAAGTATCCTCGCGCCACAATTTTTATTTCGTGGCATGAAGCACAAGCGTTAAATCGTGATTTGGCTAAAGAGCAATTTCAAAAAGTTATTGGTGAAAATATTCCACCAGATATTGAACCATCATTTAGTTATTTTATTGGTGAAATTGAAAAGATTCGATGGATTGGTGGATTTGCTAAGGTTGGATGGGTTTCTAAGCAGGATTATTCAAATGCACAAGAGGATCCTATTAGTAGATCAAATCATGAGATTGTTACTCATATGAACGAAGATCATGCAGATGCTGTTCAGGAAATTGCGAGGTATTATTCTGATACTAAAAAGTCAATTGGCGCTAAAATGATTCAAGTTAATAAAGATAATTTTTATATTAGAACTACCGATGGACAAGATCTTGAGTGCAAGTTTAATTGTGAATGCTTAAGTTCAGAGGAAGTACGAAGCTCGATTATTAAATTATTAAAATCTATTCGCCGCGAACAGGCCTAGACATAAGTTTTGATATCATATCTTGTGGTTTTACTTTCTTATCAAACAGCTCAATTAAAGCATCTGTAATCGGCATTGAAATATTTCGAATTTGCGCTTGTTTAGTGACTATAAGAGCCGAATAATAACCTTCCGCGGTGGATCCAACTTGTTTAAGAGCTTCCTGTACGTCGATACCTTGCCCGATTAGAGTTCCAAATGAGTAGTTTCTGCTAAGTGTAGAGTTGGCTGTTAAAACTAAATCACCTAAACCAGATAATCCATATAAAGTTGAAGGTTGGGCTCCGCAATCAACGGCATAGCGTGTGATCTCTGCTAAGCCTCGCGACACTAAAGCAGCTTTTGTTGAATCACCAAGTTTTAATCCTTGGGCCACGCCTACAGCAACAGCGATTATATTTTTAAGAGCTCCGCCTAGTTCTACACCGATTAAATCAGAAGAGGGATAGAGCCTCATTGAATTTGATGCAAATATTGAGGATATTTTTTTTGCATTATCTAGATTCGAAGCTGCAGCAGTAATAGCAACAGGAGTTTTTGTTATTACATCTTTTGCAAAACTTGGCCCCGAGATTACTCCACAAGTTGCCCGGCAATTTTTAGATAGTAGATAACTTACAGGGGTAAGTCCTGAAGTAGTTTCAAATCCTTTCATCGCACTAATCAATAATGTCGTGGAAGGCAACGATATAAACTGTGGAAATTCAGAAATTACTCTAGATGGAAGAGTTATCAATAAATTTGGATAGTTTAATACTTGATTTAAGTCAGATGTTGATTCAAATTCAAGTTTTGTTTCAGGAAAACAGTAGGGGTTAGTTTTATTAGAATTGATACTATCAACTACTTCTGGTTGATTGCACCAACCTAATACTGAGTGTCCAAGCGTCGAAAGG
This sequence comes from Bdellovibrionota bacterium, assembly GCA_044351935.1. Classification (GTDB taxonomy): domain Bacteria; phylum Bdellovibrionota_C; class UBA2361; order UBA2361; family JBIKWN01; genus JBIKWN01. The sequence goes on along the minus strand of JBILET010000009.1, from coordinate 9,499 downwards.
TATTGGGCTAGGGCCGTACCCCAAAAACCCAATCCTAACACTGCAATCGACTCTTTATGACTCATAAACGTGACACACGGCTACAACTTTTTCATCTTGATCTAAATCAATGAGTCGAACACCCATTGTGTTTCTTCCGATGATTGAAAGTTGTTTAGCTTCAATTTTAATTATCTTTCCACCAGAAGTAACCAACATAGCTGCACTTTCATCGTCTACTATAAAGGCAGAAACTACAGGGCCATTTCTTCCTTCTGTCTGGATATCAATCACTCCTTTTCCTGCTCTTCCTTGAGTTCGGTAATCGCTAATTTTAGTGCGTTTGCCGTATCCATTTTCGCAGATAGTCATAAGAGTAGAAGTTTCTGGATTTGTTTGGCTATCAACAACAGTCATAGATACTAACATGTCGTCATCATCCAGAGAAATTCCTGTGACTCCTCTTGCTGTTCGGCCCATAGATCTTACATCATCTTCAGAGAATCTAATCGACATACCAGTTTTTGTTGCAAGAACTATTTCATCTTTCCCGCTACTGATTGCAACGCTTACTAATGTGTCACCTTCATTAAGAGTGCATGCAACAATTCCGCTCTTTCTAGAGCGAGCAAATTCCATAAGTTCGATTTTTTTGATGTAACCATGAGAAGTCGCCATAACAACATATTTGTCATTAGCGTATTCTTTTACTGGTAAAATCGTAGAAATCGTTTCGTCTGGTTTTAGGTTTAGTAAGTTTACAAGTGCTCGACCTTTTGCAGTTCGTCCTGATTCTGGTATTTCGTATACTTTAATCCAGTACAGTCTTCCAAGGGTTGTAAATACAAGTAACTCATCTTTAGTTGAAGCAACAAAAAGATGCTCGGTAAAGTCGTCATCTTTTGTGGATGCTCCAGTAACACCTTTTCCGCCTCTTCTTTGTGCTCGGTAAGAATCAGCAGAAGTACGTTTTGCATATCCACCGTGGCTTACAGTTACAACCATCTCTTCGTCTTCGATAAGGTCTTCTACCATTATCGTTCCGCCATCATCGACGATATTAGTCCGGCGTACGTCACCGTATTTTTCTGCTATCGTAGAAAGCTCTGTAATTAACAACTCATCGATTTTTTTAGAGTTATTAAGAAGATCTAAAAGACGAGCAATTTCTTTAGCAAGCTCTTGATGCTCTTGTTCGATAGCAAGTCTTTCAAGGCCAGTAAGTTTTTGTAGTCGTAAATCCAATATCGCTTGAGCTTGAATTTCGCTAGTTTTGAATTGTAGACAAAGTCTATCTTTTGCTTCTTTTGGCGACTCACTTGATTTAATAAGAGCAATAATTGCATCAATGTTAGCCAGTGCAATTCTGAATCCATCAAGAAGATGCATTCTTTCTTTTGCTTTTCTTAATTCATATTGAGTTCTTCTTGTTACAACATCACGGCGATGATCAATAAAGTGCTTGATCATCTGAGCAAGCGAAAGAACTACAGGTTTGGATTCTACGATTGCAAGATTGATTATCCCAAAACTTACTTGCAGCGGAGTAGTTTTATATAGTTGGTTAAGAACAACTTCGGCAGTTGCATCACGTTTAAGTTCTATAACGATTCGCATTCCGTGCCTGTCGGATTCGTCGCGAAGTTTTGAAATTCCTTCGATGGTTTTTTCGTTAACAAGTTCTGCAATTCTTTCTAGTAATCTTGATTTGTTAACTTGATATGGAATCTCGGTAACAATTATTGCAGTTGTTTCGCGATTTTTTCCTTCTAGTTGCTCGATGGAAGTCTTAGCTCTTAGTTGAATGATTCCTTTACCAGTGCCATATGCAGATTTAAGAGCGGAGCGTCCAAATATTGTTCCTCCAGTTGGAAAATCAGGGCCAGGGATATGTTCCATTAATTCAGATAAAGATAATTCTGGATTTTTTACTAAAGCAATTGTTCCAGAAATTACTTCTTTTAAATTATGTGGAGGAATATGCGTTGCCATACCAACAGCGATACCATCACTTCCATTAACAAGAAGATTTGGAACCATGGTAGGAAGCACAATTGGCTCAAGTTTTGTTTCGTCAAAGTTTGGTGAGAAATCTACTGTTTCACTTTCGATATCTGCAAGAAGCTGCTCTGCAACAGAAGTCATTCTACATTCTGTATATCGGTATGCTGCCGCGGGGTCTCCGTCAATCGATCCAAAGTTTCCTTGGCCGTCTACTAATGGGTAACGTAAGTTCCAGGGTTGTGCCAATCTAACTAACGCTTCGTAAACTGATGAGTCACCGTGAGGGTGAAATTCACCTAATACTTTACCTACTACGTTTGCGCACTTAAGGTGCTTTTTGTTGGAAAGCAAACCTGCATTAAGCATAGCGTAAAGGACTCGTCTTTGAACTGGCTTTAATCCATCACGAACATCTGGCAGTGCTCGTCCTACGATTACGCTCATTGCATAATCCATATAGGACTGCTTCATTTCATCTTCAATATGAACGATTGAAATATTTGAATTTGCTTCCATAGTTTTTAGTTTTTATTTTAGTTTTAAAATTTGTTAGTAAATTTTAGTTTAAATTTCTTAGTTTTTATCTTAATTGTTGAATTAATCGGATAAGTGTTCTTACTCCAAATCCAACACCACCATTTTTTATAAAACCACTATCGGTATCTGAATCAGCAGGGCCTGCTATATCAAGATGCGCCCAACGAGTGTCTTTAACAAACCGCTTTAAGAAAAGTGCACCGATGGATGCACCAGCCCATCTGCCATTTCCGATATTTTTAATATCAGCAATTTTACTTTTTATAGAGTCTTCATATTCAGGGGCAAGTGGAAGTGGCCAGAATCGTTCTCCGGCAAGCTCGCCATTTGAAATAATCATTTGTGATAGCTTATCGTCATCACAGAATAGACCTGCATATTGAAGTCCTAATGCCACAACGCAAGCTCCGGTAAGTGTAGCAATATCAATTGTAATATCAGCTTTTTCGTTTGATGCTAAAGTAAGTGCGTCCGCTAATATGAGGCGTCCCTCAGCATCGGTATTTAATATTTCAATTGTTGTGCCGTTCATTGCTGTAACAATATCGCCTACTCGTGTGGCTTCGCCGCTAATCATGTTTTCAACAGTTGGGATATATCCACGCACTTCGCAGTTTGGTTTTAATTGCGAAATTGCTTGAAGAGTAGCTAATACACATGCTGCTCCAGCCATATCTCCTTTCATTCCGATCATGCTTTCGCTTGGTTTAAGAGAATAACCACCAGTATCATAAGTTACTCCTTTTCCGACTAACGAAATTACTTTTGTATTTTTTGTTTTCTTAGATGGAATGTAACTTAATTTTATAAGATATGGATCAAGAGCACTTCCTTTGCTAACTGATAACAAAGATCCTGCACCTAGTTTTTGAAGTTTTTGTTTGTCTAGAATTTCAATTTTTAATTTACCGTTTGCAGCAATTTGTCTGGCAACCGAAACTAAATAAGCAGGAGTACAATCATTAGGCGCCATGTTTATTAAGTCGCGCGCAAGTGAAGTTGATTTGCATGCTATGACAGTTTGATTTACTACAGCTTCGTTTACTAACTTAGAAGAGCCTAAGATTTGATATTTAATTTCTTTAGTTGGTTCTTTTTTCGATTTATATGTTGTGTATGAATATTTTGAAAGATAAAGGCCTTCAACAAGAGCAGATAAATAGGCTGACTTATCAAGCTTTAAGTTCTCGGGGTTAATAACTACATTTGTAGCACCGACTTGTTTTGCAGATTTATTAATTTCGGATCCAAGTTTGCGATATAAATTGTTTTCATCAAAATTAGCGTGTTTTCCTTTAAATCCATCACCAACAGCATAAACAAGAACGGATGATATTTGAGGGTGCTGAAGAGTGATTAAATAGGAGGATCCAGTTTTGAGGGGATCGAAAGAAGCCTTATTGAGTAAAATAGACAACGATCCATCTAGTGATCGATCCAAAGTGTTAAATGAAACAGCGGTAGATTTGTTTGAAGGGATGTTTTTTTTGCCAGAAGGAGTGGATTTAAGATCTTTTTGAGTAATCGCTACTACTAGCAAATCTGCATTTAAGTTTGATAGCGTAGCGCTTAGGGGAAGTAACTTCATAATATGTATTAAATTCAATAGGTTATAATTGCTAAAGGGGTGCTAAAAACCCTCAGAATTATACTCTTTTTTCCTAATTCTTGATAGCACTTTTGCCTGTTTTGGTTTGTGTAAATATCTGAAATTACACATTCTCTATGAAGATTTTGCCACTTGCTGACGAACAATTTACGTTACACAGTTAACATTGGTGTTAAAACAAACCAAAATCAAATGTCTGAAATTAAGAACGTAGTAATATTACCCCAATCTACAAAGCTTCCTATAGGATTGCAGGAGGCCCTCAACTCTAAAAATTTATCAAGCAAAGTATGTAGCACGCTAGTAGAAGCCAGTGACGCATTAAACGCTTCTGATGAATCAGTGTTTCTAGTTTATGCAGGCGAAGATGCAAATCTTGATTCGCTAACTAATACTTTAACAACAAAAACCGAATTACATACTTCTCCTCTTATCATAGTAGGCGAGAATATCGATCGTTACGAGTCCCTGTTGAACAGATTTTTTATCCTAGCAACTACTATTACATTACCGTGTGATAATGCAGATATTGTTTCTGCTGTAAAATACATAAGTCGATATTTAGAAAAAGTTAGAAGTCGTAAAGTTGCAGAAGCAAGCACGATAGTTAAGTCAGAATTTGAATCTTATCAAAAATTATTTGGTGGATTTTCAACTATCCCTAATTTGGCCTTTGCAAAGTTAAAGGAATTAGATTTATTCGAAAAAGATTCTGGTGGCGAGACTTATGCGTTAATGTTTAGACCACAAGAATCACAAGATAAGTCGTTTCTTCCTAAATCACCGCAGATTAAGCAGTTTATTGCTAACATCACTGATAGCCTTGCCACTGATCGCACAAGCAGAGCTATGAGAATATCGTTGTTGAGCCATAATATTTTTACAGCATTAGGTTTTTACGGTGAATATCTTGAATGCGCAAAGGAAGCAGCCTCTTTGTATTCTGCTGGAATATTAAAAGCCGATAAAAATCTTACGCAATCTCAATATTTAGTTGGCGATAAGGAGCTACTTAGAAAAGAAATTTGTAGCGGAATAAAGGATAGTTTACTTTCGTTTGGGGATGTTATTTCTAATGAAAGAACTAGGAAGATCATTATTCTTTTAGCAAAACTTATCGGTGAAGAAGAATCTTTGGATAATTCTAGTGAGTGTCTTGCTGCTTCAGCCATTGCTATTGCCGATGCCATCGATAGAGTCATTTACAATAGAAATGTATTTCAGCCTGTAGGAGCATACAGTGTTTTGTCTGTTCTAAAGAAACAGGAATTTTCTTTTATCCATCCTCTTGTTTTAGGAATTACAGTTAAAATCCTTGCTGAAGCTGTAAGCTCTAGCATTTCAGTAATGAATAAATCTAAAAAACTTCAGCAAGTAAGCCAGCTTTTAAATGCTGCCGATGAAATTGATGAATCTATAATTCTGGGCGATACGGAGTCTATTCCTTTATCAAAATTAGAACCAGGAATGAGACTAACTTCCAAAGGTATTAACACAGAAGATGGTAAAGTATTGATTTCGGAATCAATGGAACTTGACCAAGATATCATCTGGAGACTTTGGCAGTTATCTGCAATCAGACCACTGCAGAAAAAAGTAATAGTAGAAAAATCTTAAAACTAAAAACTCCTCTGGCGAAAGATTTGCTTTCGCCAGAGCGAGATTTAATTATAAATTTTCCTATACCTCTACAGTAAGTCTCGAGCTATAGCCTTAGCCACATCGTTCATATTGGGAGAATAAGTCCCGCTTTGAACTTGAGCTTTTAGTTTTTCCAATTTAGCCGGATCTGTTGCTTTTGTGCTAAATTGCACTGAAGCAGCATCTTGGTTAACACTATTTGTAGTATTAACTGGTTGAGCCGTATTTTTGGTATTATTAATAGAAATTTCTGCCACGGGCGTGGAAGAAATAGGTTTTATATTCATGGTACACCTCGTCCTTGATAAGGGAACATCCGTTTCGGCCATCCGTAGCCAACGACGAGAATCCTTTCTGCAATTAAAGCATTCGGCTTGTACCAAAATTGTCTTAACCTTTTTTTTGTGCGAGTTTTTCGTATGTTAAAGTTTACCATTATTAGCGCGCAGCCAGTTAAGCAAAAATATGTAGAACAAGCAGAGTCTATGTATACCGATCGTCTTACAAGTTATGCATCGGTGAAGATTATTGAATTAAAAATTAAGGTTCCAGAAAGTGCAGATGCTGAGCAAATAAAATCAATCGAATCAGAAAAAATTATAAAATCGATACCTTCTGGTAGTTACGTAGTTGCTCTTGATGAAAAAGGAAAGATGTATAATTCACAAAGTCTTGCGAAAAAAATAAGTGAGCAAACAGTTCGAGGCTCAAATCACTTTACATTTATAATAGGTGGAGCTTATGGCTTATCTGAAAATGTTATAAAGATAGCAAATCTTAAACTTTCGCTGTCTGAGTTAACCTTTACCTATCAATTAGCTAGATTAGTTTTAATTGAACAGTTATATAGAATAACTATGATTATAGCCGGAAAGCCGTATCACAAGGCATAATAGGATATTTATGGGTAAGATTAGAAAATTTACAGAGCTTCATATTAAAAAAATCATCGGTGGGCGCGACCCTATCCGAATAGTTGAAGAGTTTTTATTAAAGTTAAATTTTGATCCCGATGAAACCTGTAAAGATAAAAGTCCAGATCAGTACAGATGGGTTGTAAGTCTTGATGATGGTGTCGAACTTGAAATCTTGCTTGAAAGTTTAAAAAATCCTGCAGAGTCTACAATATACATGGGTATAAATGTTATTACCGTTCCAATAAGAGGTGCTTCAGATATGTTGACCTCTGCGCTAGAAATAGCCGATGGTTTGGTTGGTATCAAAGTTAGTCTGGTTGGATACTATTTGGTTTTAAGTGCCACATTAGGTGCTCATGATATGACATTAGAGGATTTGCAGTATCACTATCAATTAATTACTAGTCAGAGGAAATGGTTTGTTGATGCGTTAGCTGATGATTTACGAGTTGAATAAATAGTTCGAATTTAAATTAAAATGATAAAAAAAAGTAAAAATAAAAAACTAAAATTACCTTCGCTACTTGTATTTGATTTTGATGGCGTTCTGACCAATAACAAAGTAATCGTAAGACAAGATGGAACCGAAAGTGTTATTTGTTGTAGATCTGATGGACTCGGCATGGAAATGGCCAGAAAAAGTGGGTTACGAATGCTTATTTTATCTAAAGAAATAAACCCAGTAGTTTCTGCTCGTGGTAAAAAATTAAAAGTAGAAGTTATCCAAGCAATAGACGATAAACCAAAAGCATTAATGGCATATTGCAAAAAACACAAAATCAAACTGTCAGATGTTCTATATGTCGGCAACGATTTAAATGATGCTGCAGTAATGAAAATTGTCGGACAAAGTGCTTGCCCAAAGGATTCGCATCCTCTGATTAAAAAAATCGCTACACTTATTTTAAATAACGATGGCGGAAATGGTGCAGTTAGAGAACTAATTGAAGACAGGCTAGGGATTAATACTTATATATAAAGATATAAATTAAGTGAAAAACGCAAAGGCATGGGTATTAATACAAATTGCTACTGTATTAAATGTACTGGTAGGAGTTATTGCAGCCCATGGTTTATCTAGCCTTGAGTTTGGAAAATTTGCAACAGTATTGGCTGCGGTAGCAATAATTGTATCGATTCTAAATCCGCTAATAAACGAAATATCCAGAGTAGTTTCTATGTATGGATATCTAAGCTTAAAATTTATTACAAAACTTTCTGTTATATGTAGCGTTATTGGTATCTGCGTATCATTAATTTGTTGTTTGCCAATAGTAGAAAACATAAACCAATCGGTAGCGATATTTATTTTAATTCCAGTTCTTTTGGTGATTAGTTCCTGGTTTTCAGGGGTATTAATTGGGTTAAATAAGCTTACACAAGCTGGATTATTGCAGATTGCTGGAGCTGTCCCCAAATTAGTTGTGTTATCAATCGGCTTTGTTGTAGCTGCTGATTTTATTGTGGCAGTTTGGGCTTATGTTGTTGGCTTTTTAGCAACAATTTATTATGGATTTAAACTTACAAGAAATAACTATCAAACAAATAATAAGCCTATAAAAATTAGCTATGTAGTAGTAGCTGGATTTTTTCTATTAGCCTTACCTTTTTCTTTAGATCAAGTTTTAGTCCAATCTTTGTACCCACAAATATCCGGCGGATATGCAGCCATTATGACCTACTCAAAAATTATTATGCTCGCCTCGGCCCCTGTACTTACGATTGCATATGGTTCTGCTATTCAACTAAATCCAGGAAAATTAAAAATTTTTAACTTGATTAAATCAGTATTTAAAATTGCGTTAGTAACTCTACTAATGGTTGTGATCTTTTGGTTTGTTGCGCCATGGTGCTTTCCAATCTTACTGGGTTCGCAATATCAGTTACTAATTCCTAATCTGAAATTTGGATTGATTTCTATTGGTTTTCACGTGATTTCGTACTTAATTTTCCAGACCCTGGTTTTATCAGCTAAGTGGTGGATTATTCCAATTTTAGCTGTTGTTCCAATTGTTCAGATATTTGGAATTTATTTATACGGTCAAAATAATATAGATAATCTTTTAAATGTTTCACTTTTTGTTTTTCTAATTCAACTAACTGTAGCATTTATGGCATCAGTATTTATTGCAAATAGGCATTCAGAACTTGAATAAAAAGATTTTATATTTACATCCGCACTTTGTGCTGCCAGGTGGAGCTGGGCGATTTGCGCTTGAAACTGCTACAGAGCTCTGTGCGCGTGGATGGGAAGTTCATATTGCATCGATTCGGGCAAACGATGCAATTGTTGGCAACTTTAAAAATATAAAATTTCATAATTTAGGTGGGCCTCTTTCTAGTTCGGTTTTATATTGGTTTTATCTTCCAATTTTGTTGATAAAAGTTTTTGTATTAACAAAAAATCTTAAACCTGATGTTTTATTTTCGCAGGTTTTTCCTGCTAATTGGTGGGGTTTTATAGCTAAGCTATTCTGGGGGAAAAATATTTTCCATGTTTGGATGTGTCAGGAGCCTTCAGCCTTTATACATTCTAGTAAATGGCTTAGTGCTTTGCCGATGTCACCAGCTGGATTATTAGCAAGGATACTTAATCCAATATTAAAACCAACAGATGTGTTTTTATCTAAATATAAAGATATAGTTTTTGCAAATTCTAATTATTCAAAATCTTTAGCAATTAATGCTTATAGCTATTTAGATCAAGAAGTAGGTATTTGTTATCCAGGTGTTGATGTAAATAGATTTAAACCTGTCGATACTAATAGAATAAAATATCAATTTGTTACTTGTTGTCGCCTTACTAAGTTTA
>JBILET010000029.1:0-9482 GCA_044351935.1 Bdellovibrionota bacterium | reverse complement strand
TAAAAATATCGATTTAGTAATAAAAACATTTGCTAAATTAGAATCCAATCAAATTACTTTAACAATTATCGGAGACGGCGAGGAGTATCAAAACTTAGTGAGTCTTACGCAGTCATTACAAATGCAAGAAAGAATAATTTTTTGTAGGACCGTAAGCGATGCTCAGATGGTTGAGTTACTTCAAAAAAGTTTTGCGCTTATTCATCCAGCTCAGGAAGAGCCATTTGGATTGGTACCTGTCGAGGCGATGGCTTGTGGAACTCCAGTAGTTGCAATTAAAGATGGAGGCCCAGGCGAGACAGTGGTTCACTTGAAAACTGGGTACCTGTGTGGCCAAGCTTCTGAAGAAGAGCTAAAAAATGCAATATTATGGCTTATTGAGCAGAGTGATTTTAAATCTATAAGTGAAGAGTGTAAAAATCGTGCTCAACTGTTTACTTGGAAGAAAGCAGTAGATACCCTAGAATCTGCTTTCATAAGTCGCCGTCTATGATAAAAATTTCTATTGTTACAACTTGCTTTAACGCTGAAAGCACGATTGCCGAAACTATTGAAAGTATTCAAGCCAATAAAGGTGATTTTGTTATTGAACATATTATTACTGATGCAGGCTCAAAAGATCGCACAATAGAAATTATTCAAAAATACGGTGATGCAGTTACGCTTTACCAGACTCCTGGTCTTAACCAGTCCCAAGGTATTAACTTTGGTTTAAAAAAAGCAACTGGACAAATCGTAACTTTTTTAAATGCCGATGACCTTTATTATCCCGATACACTACAAAAAGTAGTTCAAGCTTTTGAAAATAATCCAGATAAACTTTGGTTGGCAGGTCAGTGTCAGATAATAGATGAATATGGAGCTGAGCAAACTAGCTGGATTAGTTCGTATAAGAATTTTTGGTTGAAATTTTATTCTTATTTCTGGTTGTTAGTTGAAAATTATATATGTCAGCCAGCGGTCTTTTTTAGAAAAGAGTTGTTTTCAAAGTACGGATATTTTTCGGAATCGGAAAATTACTGTATGGATTATGAATTTTGGTTGCGAATTGGTTATGCCGATAAACCAATAATCGTTAATCAAGATCTTGCCAAGTTTAGAAGGATGCAAAATACAAAATCCAATTCTGGTTTTGAAAAACAATTTTTAGATGATTATCGACTTGGTATAAGTTACTCAAAGTTAAACGGTTATTTGGTAACTAGGATCTTAAAAGTCATTTCGTATTATAGGACGATACTGATTTACCGCCGTTTATATGGTTAGATTTAAACAAAGCCATTTAATTATCTGGGCATTTGTATTATTAACTTTTGCCCTTGGATTAGTATTTAAAATTAATTTTTCTTCTTTAGCGCTTTGGGATTCATATTTGGGGGGCAATAATCCTACTCAACAAGGTATTTTGTTTGGCACTCCTAAGGGCATTAGAAGTGATGAGTGGATGTTAGGGGTTCCTTGGGTGATGTCTCAAGTAAATTCAAATCCTGCTTTTTCGACTCAAAACCCTGCAGTTGGAGCAGAAACAGCTTCCTTGTTAGTAGGGCTTCCTACTGCACATTGGTCTGCAATTTTTCGACCTGCTTTGTGGGGGTATTATTTTTTAGACCTGGAAAGAGGTTTTTCTTGGCACTGGATGTTTCGCACATTTGGATTGTTTGTCGCGCTTGCAGTGTTTTTTCGATTTGCACTGAGTTGCTCTATGTTGGTAAGCCTAACTGGAGCAGGGTGGATTTATTTTTCTGCGTTTAATCAATGGTGGCTTGCAAGTGTATCCGAAATCATATTTTCATTTTTATTAACGTGTATTGGATTTTCTGCGGTATTTAAATCAAATTCTATTTTGCGCTTAGCGTTTTCTTCTGAGTTACTACTATTAGGAATTGTTGGGTTTGGATTGACTCTTTATCCGCCGTTTCAAGTTCCTCTTTTTTATCTTGGGCTTTGTTTGATTCCATTCCTACTGCCAAAAAATATAAATAACGAGCCAGTTAGTTCAACTATTAAGATTGCTGTCTTAATCTCGACAGCGCTTACTTCTGTTGCTCTACTTTATTTGTTTTTAGTTGATAACAAAGAAACAGTCTCGCTAATGCAGAGCACTGTATATCCAGGACAAAGACTTTCTTTTGGTGGCGGATATAACTTAAGTCGATATTTTTCTGGATTTTTTGATTCTATATATTCCGAAGGATTATATCCTCAGTCTTACGGAAATGTGTGTGAAGCAAGTTCTTTTTTATTGTTGTGGCCAATCTCGTTATTAATTGCATGTTTAAGTAGACAATCGGGGTTTTTAATTAAATCGCTGCCACTTATTGTTTATTTAATTTTTGCATCTATTTGGGTTTCATTCGGCACTAACCCGTTACTTGCAAAATTAACACTTTGGTCAATGGTTCCATCTAACCGAGCATTAATTGGACTTGGTATAGGTAGTATAATTTATTCTATTTTAGTGATTGATAGGGTTAAAAAACCTACCACTATTTTAGTCGTATTATTATGCGTTATCTTTGTTACATTATTATGGGATTTTCTTCATAAATTTCAGGCTCTGCCCATTAGAAGTATGAGCAATCAAGAATTTAATTTTGTGATTGCTTCTTCAATTTTAATATTAGTTTCTCTGATTAGTTCTTCTAGGACATTGTTAGCGGCTTCAATTTTGTTTGGAGTTGTATATCCGAACTCATCTATTAATCCAGTGATGTCTGGAATGGATTCGATTGTTAAATCTGCAATTTATCAAGCAGTACAATCAATCGATACGGATAAATCCGAAAAATGGGCAGTTTATGGTTCGCCGATAGTACCACAGATTGTAAAAGCAGCAGGCGCAAAGGTTATTAACGGCGCATTGTATGCTCCAGATTTAGAATCATTGCGAGTATTTGATCCCGAAGGTAAGTATATTGATATCTATAACAGATATTCCCATGTCACTTTAAATCAAGTTATCGAAGGACAACCATTAAGATTCCATCTGCATCAAGCGGACACTTGGCAGTTAGATATAAGCCCATGCGATCCTGCATTTAAAACTTTAAAAGTCCGCTACTTTGTTTTTATGCCAAGAAGAAAAAGTTTAAAGTATTCTTGTTTAAATACTGTGTTTAAAGGTAGGAATTTTTCTATTTTTGAGAGAAATGATTTTTAATTATTAAGCCAAATTCACTACAGTTGTAAGTGGTATAAGCTCGTCAACTAAATTATCTCTTACCACGGGCCATCCGGGGAAAGTCGCTAATATAATAATAATTCCAAGAGTTGGATCTATGTGAAGACTTAATGGGGATTTTTCAATCAAGCGGGTCCTAGGTTCGGAGTAATCTACGCCTTCAGACAATTTAATTGCGCTCTCTACTGCTTGTTTGGTTTCAACATTCCGAGTAGGGTCGGAAATCAACTCCATGGCTCTTTTTGTGACAAGAATTTGTAATCGATTGCCCATAATAAATTTAGATTAATTTGCACAATTTTAGTGTAGTAGAAGCAAACACTAAGCTAAAATTTTATTATCTAACGCCCATTTGTATGTTCGCTTTAATCCTTCTTCTAGTGAAGTTTTTGGTGACCAGCCGTATTCTTTGATTTTTGAAACATCTAAAACTTTTCGCATCATTCCATCTGGTTTTGTTCGATCGTAAACTATATCACCTTCAAACCCAGTTACTTTTTGCATCATAGATGCAAGTGTCGAGATAGATACATCTTCGCCGGTACCTACGTTAATAGTCGTAGGTTGATCGTATTTATTCATAAGCATAAATAGAGCTTCTGCTAAGTCTTCAATAAATAAAAACTCACGCATTGGACTTCCGCTTCCCCAGATAGTTACACTTTTTGCATTGTTAACTTTTGCTTCGTGAAAGCGCCTCATCATACCCGGAATTACGTGAGAGTGATTGGGGTGAAAGTTATCTCCGGGCCCGTAAAGGTTTGTTGGCATCGCCGAGATGAAATTTTTTCCGTATTGTTGGCGATATTTTTCGCAAAGTTTTAAACCAACAATTTTTGCCAACGCGTATCCTTCATTGGTTGGTTCAAGTGGTCCAGTAAGAAGACTGTCTTCTCGTATCGGTTGAGTTGCTTGCCTTGGGTATATACAAGAACTTCCTAAAAACAGAAGTTTTTTTACGCCAGATAAATGCGCAGCATGAATTACATTTGCAGCTAATAATACGTTTTCGTATAGGAAGTCAGCTTGGTAATCATTGTTAAAAAGAATTCCGCCAACTTTTGCGGCGCATATGATTGCGTAGTCAGGTTTTTCTTTTGCGAAAAACTCGTTTACAGCTACTTGGTCTAGTAGATCAAACTCTGAATGTGGGCGAGTTATAATATTATTGTAACCTTTGGATTTGAAATTATTTACAAGATTAGTTCCAACTAATCCTCTATGCCCTGCTATGTAAATTGATGAATTTTTATCCATGTAAAAGTTATCCTATAAATCCACTAAGTATTAAGATTACTAACTAAATATGCTTCAATAAAGCCGTCTAAATCACCATCTAAAACTGCGTCCACTGACGAAGTCTCGTAGTTTGTTCGCAAATCCTTAACTAATCGATATGGTTGCATAACATACGATCTAATTTGGCTTCCAAAATCAATTTTCATTCTAGCGCCTTTAATAGAGTCCATTTTTTCTGCAAGCGCTTGTTGCTCTTTTTCGTATAGTTTTGCTTTTAGAGTTTTCATGGCGCGCTCTTTGTTTTTGTGTTGTGAGCGATCCACTTGGCAAGCTACGACGATCCCCGTTGGGATGTGCGTGATTCGTACGGCTGAATCAGTTTTGTTAACGTGCTGTCCTCCAGCACCTGAAGATCGGTAAGTATCTATGCGAAGATCTTTTTCATCGATTGCTATATCAACTTCCGTTTCGATATCTGGTGTAACAGATACTGATGCAAACGAAGTGTGTCTTCTGTCGTTTGAATCAAAAGGCGATATACGAACAAGTCGATGTACTCCTTGCTCACATTTTAAATATCCAAATGCATAATCACCTGATACTAAGACAGTGGCTGACTTAATGCCTGCAACTTCACCAGGAAGCGCATCCAGTAGTTCTACTTCAAAACCTTTTTTTTCGGCCCAGCGCAAATACATTCTAAGTAACATGTCAGCCCAGTCTTGAGCTTCTGTTCCGCCGGCTCCGCCGTTTATTTCTATAATCGCAGAGTTCTTGTCGTGTTCTCCGCTCATCTTTAATAAAAATTCTTGACGCCCTAATGTATCTTCTAATTGTTTAATTGCATTTTGTGCTTCAACGAGGAATTCATTTTCATCAGAACCAGTTGCTAATTCGAGCGCAGCTTCGGCGTCTTGTAGTCCAGACTCTAAATTTTTTGCGAGCGAAATAATATCTTGGCACTGAGATCTAGATTTAAGAAGTTTTTTTGCTAAATCGTTGTCGTTCCAAAAATCCGGAGACTGACTTTGAGCTTCGAGCTCATCTAGTAATCGCTGCTTAGAGTCAACGTCAAAGAAACCCCCTAAGAGCAGATACGCGCTCTTTTAACTTTCCAAGTTGAGACTTAATTTGGCTAGAATCTATGTGTGAAGAAACCATATTTTGCAAGTTAGAGGGTATGAGTTTTATTCAAAGTGGTCAATCCTGAGCAAAGATATTTACCTAATTAGACTAGGAAATTTCCTGCTTTTACTGGTATTAATTTCTAAAGTTTTCTGCGAAAAAAGCCGATTTAAGCTAGGAAATGCCCGTAGCCAGCCTAATGCCAACTGATTTTACAACTGAGCGCCGCCTTAGAAGGGCGAGTTCGCACGTTTCAAGTTTTTGGTTACCTATTAAGTCGGACATTTTAGAATCAGTTCGTCATGCGGCGCTTGAAGGGGATGTTGATTCAGTTAAAAAGAATCTTCTATTAGATCCAAATTTATATCTTTATATTTGCCGTGAGCAAGCAAAAGATGGGATTGTTGTTTTTAATGCGCCTAAGTTTGATGATGTAAAAAGATTTCTTCCTGTCGAAGCAAAAGTTGTATCTCCTCACCGATATGAAGAAGCCGCAGAGCTTCAACTTAAAAAAACACAAGAGCTTTCTGCTTCGTTAGCGACAGTTCTTGAATTGGCAGATGGTTTTCAGGTAGATGATAAAGTTGCCTATTTAGGAATGGTATTTAGATCGTTAGGTCTGCAGTTGATTCTTTGGAATTATAATGATCTGTATATTGAGGCGTTAGAAGAGGTTCGTCCATCCGATAGTCTAGAATCTATATTAACCAGAAGGCTTGGTTTTTCGCCTGCAATGTTAGCTTTAAAAGTTGTAAGTGAGTGGGGGCTTTCAAGTCAAATTTTTGATGTTATTTCGCAATCTGAAATTACAACGCCATTAAAAGAGCTATGTCTAGTGGGCGAAACTTTTGCTCGTGCAACTCTACCAGAGCTATATCCAACTGCAGAGCGAGATTGGAGTCGAGTAAAAGAGCAAATCAAAATTAATTTAGGCGAGAATGGAATTCAAAAAATTGAATCCAGATATAGTGAACTAGTGAGATCTTTACCTATTACCAAATTTGATAGTTTTAAATTTGATTCAGAGCACTTTGCTAAAGGTAATCATACTTCTTACTCTCCACCGAAAATTATCAGTACACTTCCTTATGATATGAGAGAAGTATTTTATGATCACTACAATCAATTGGGACGACAATACGCATCTGAATCGTTGAAAAATCTTGTAGATAATGTTTGGCCATCGTTAAGTTTTAATGGTATGCAAGTTTTTACATACGATCCTGTATCTAAATGTTTAGTAAAAAAATCTAACGTAGGTAATTCGTGGTTTGATAGAGAATTAATTAACCTTGAAGATCTAGACTTATCAGATCCGTTTTTAAAAGTTTATTCACAGGGTGTAGATATTGCAGCGGGATCGCTAACTCAAGATACTGAAACAAGATCCTATTTACTTTTACCTCTTAAGGGGGCGACACTTTTTGGGGTGCTTTATCTGGAAGGTGAATTTTATTTATACGACGACAATATTAAGCAGATTAAAAAGCAGGCGCAGGCTCTTCAGGTAACGCTGGTCGACACACTGTTGTCGTAACTATTTGAAGTTACTGGATAATATACCTAAAATTGCCAATTCTAACAGGCGTTTGATACTATTGTTTGACTATGACAAAGACAACTAAAAAAGTAATCGGCTTTTTTGCCGCTTTTTTTATATTGGTTGCAGGGATTAAAGGGTTTCAAATTTACCTTGCAATTAAATATGGACAATTTACTCCGCCACCAGAAGCAGTAACTACAGCAATCGCTACAAAAGAAATGTGGACTGATACATTCCATGGAGTTGGATCTGTTGAATCAATTGAAGGTGCGTTACTTAGTTCCCAGGAAGCAGGAACAGTTGCCAAAGTTCTATATGAACCTGGTTCATACGTTGAAGCTGGAACTGTGTTAATTGAAATAGACAGTAATGTAGAGATTGCTCAGCTTAATGGGGCTGTTGCTTATGCAGCTAGAATGAAAAAAGCTTATGAGCGAGTTCAAGCTTTAAAATCCAAAGGTGCGATATCTAATGATGAATATGACAATACTGTTGCTGAATACGAAAGGGCAACATCTGCAGTCGACTCATTACGAGCTTCAATCGGAAGACGTCGCTTAACTGCTCCGGTATCTGGAAGAGTTGGTATAAAAAGAGTAAATGTCGGCGATTATGTAGAGGCTGGTAAAACCTTGGTTTCGATACATAAGCTTTCTGAACTGTTTGTAAATTTTTCAGCTCCCCAGAAATTTGTAGGGCATATTAAAAGTGGAGCAAAGATTTCTGTTTATTCAGATAATTTAAATAATCAGTCTATAACAGGAGTAGTTACGTCAGTTGATCCTGATGTTTCGATGCAAACTAGAAACTTTAACATTCAAGGTGTAATTCAAAATCCTAATGAAATGCTGCGACCAGGAATGTTTGTTTCTGTTGCAGTGGATTTAACTAATAGCCAAGAAGGAATAGTTGTTCCTGTTAGTGCAATTAACTCGGCTCCTTATGGGGACTCGGTTTATATTGTTAATAATTCAAATGATGGTAAAAAATCAGTCGCTCAACAGTTTGTTAAACTTGGAAATAAAAAAGGTGATCTAGTTCAAGTTTTATCAGGTATAAACGAAGGGGCTGAAGTTGTGACTACCGGATTGTTTAAACTTCATCCCGGAGCATCAGTTATTGTTAATAATGATCTAGCTCCAAAAGCATCAACTAATCCTGCTCCTGCTGATACATAAAATTTAAAATCAAAACCTCTTTTATGTTTTTAACTGATATTTTTATTAAGCGGCCAGTTCTATCAATTTGTGTAAACTTAGTTTTACTTATTGCAGGATTTCAGTCGTACAAAGCGTTAAACGTAAGGCAGTATCCAAAAACTGATTTGGCGGTAGTAACTATAAAAACTGCGTATGTTGGTGCCAATGCTGACTTAGTGCGCGGGTTTATTACTACGCCCCTAGAAAGAGCTATCGCTTCGGCTGATGGTATTGATTATTTAGAGTCTCAGAGCCAACAAGGAATGAGTACTATCAATGCTCACCTAAGACTTAATTTCGATACAAACTCTGCGTTAACCCAAGTTCAATCTAAAGTTAATCAAGTTAGAAACGAGTTGCCTCGCGAAGCGGAAAGTCCAGTAATTAATGTCGAAACTAGTGATAATCGCTTTGCTGCGATGTATCTAAGTTTTTTCTCGAAAGATTTAGAACAAAACGAAATTACAGATTACCTAACGCGAGTTATTCAACCGCAGCTTTCATCAATCGCTGGTGTTCAAAAAGCTGACATATTAGGTGCTAGAACTTTTGCTATGAGGGTTTGGCTAAAGCCTGAAAAATTAGCAGCGTTTGGATTATCACCAACAGATGTTCAAGTAGCGTTATCCAATAACAACTATTTATCAGCAGTTGGAGCGACTAAAGGAAATCTAATCTCTATAAACTTAGTTTCTAATACTGATCTTAAAACGAAAGAAGACTTCTCTAATCTAGTTGTAAAACAAGAGGGAAATACTTTAGTAAGATTATCTGATATCGCCGATGTGCAGTTAGGAGCTGAAAGCTACGAAGAGGATGTTAAGTTTAGCGGCCAGACTGCTACTTTTATGGGTGTTTGGGTTTTACCCAACGCTAACAGCCTTGATGTTATAAAGCGCGTTCGAGCAGTTATTCCTGAAATTGAAAAAAAATTACCTGCTGGTATGAAAGCAGGGATTCCCTATGATTCTACTGCTTACATCGAGGATGCAATTACAGAAGTAATTAGAACTTTATCCGAGACAATCCTAATTGTTATTTTAGTTATTTATTTATTTTTAGGCTCATTAAGGTCGGTAATTGTTCCTGTTGTTGCGATTCCGTTGTCCCTTCTTGGTGCTTTGCCAATGATGTTGTTATTTGGGTTCTCGATAAATCTTTTAACTCTTCTTGCTATTGTACTTGCAGTTGGACT
>JBILET010000045.1:0-8676 GCA_044351935.1 Bdellovibrionota bacterium | reverse complement strand
AAAAATAATTTTTGGATTAGTTTGACCAAACCTATCAATGATACCGTCTACTCCAAAATCTGGAGAGCAAGAAGTCCATATTGCCCCAATACTAGTAGCCGCAAGCATTGCAATTACTGATAGAGGACAATTAGGAACTATTCCAGCAATCACATCATGTTTTTTTACTCCATCTTGAGTTAGCAGATTTCTAACATGAAGAACTGCAGTTGCAAGTTGACCATAGGAAAGCGTTTGTAGGATTTTATCTTCGCCGTAAAAACTTAAGGCGGTTTTATTCAAGCAACTTTGATCGAGTGCTGCATTTAATAGGTTATATGAGTAGTTTAATTTACTACCAGGAAAAAATTGCGTGTTAATATAATAGTCAGTTTTGTCTTTTAAGGTTTTATCCAGTGGTTCTTGTATCGCCTTGTTACCTTTTTCTCCTCTTATTTGAAAAAAGCTCCATACTGAATCCCAAAATTTCTCGGGATTTTCTAAGCTCCATTGATAAACAGAGCGCATGGATAAGTCTAAGTTGTGCGCCTTGGCGAAGTTGAACAGAACAGAGCTATTTAAGCGCTCTTTACTTGGATTCCAAAGGGTAATAGGGGTGTCAGACATGGTTTAAAATTTACATTAAATTAACGCTATCTTAATCTTGAATAAAATTTTCTAGTTTGAACATTGTTAACATTTTGTTTTAAGAATACAGAAAATATTATGTTAAAGGCTTGGCATAATTACAATTTCACGGTTAAATACCCACGGGTTGTATCCTTTTGATAAGCCTGCCCGTGAGGCCCTCGTTATTTAAACGAGAGAGGTGGTTTTCTGGGCTTAACTTTGGCGGTTTTTTCGCATGTTGGTCAATAAAAATAAAAATCTCCTTCATAAATCTGTTTTGTTAGTCATTGCCGTTTTTGCTGTTTCATTTGCAGCTTTGGCAAATCCTGTTACTCCTGAAGAGTATAATAAGGATCCAAACTACAAACCTATTGGTAAAAGCACTGGTGTTTGGAATGATGGGCAAGCTGCTCTTTGGGACTTAAGCCTTGCGGACCATTTGAAAATTTTTGGTCCACCAGAAAGAGCAAAAGGTCACAGACCAGAGCAGCCAATTCATTTTAGTCACGTATTGCACGTCCAGAAAAATCAGATGGACTGTCAGTACTGTCACTGGTCAGTGTCCAAGGCTTCTTATGCTGCAATTCCAGAAGTTGAAACGTGTATCGGATGTCACGCAAACGTAAACGGAGTTTCTGAGCGTGGTAAAGCAGATATTGCAAAATTAAAAGAGTACTACGCAGCAGGCAAACCTATTCCTTGGGTGAAAGTTCACGTAATGCCTGACCACGTTAAGTTTAATCACAAGCGTCATATCAAGGCAGGTGTCTCGTGTGCTTCGTGTCACGGCCAAGTTCAAGAAATGGAAGTTGTCGAAAGAGTTTCTTCTATGAAGATGGGCTGGTGTATGGAGTGTCACAGACAGAAAGGTGCAAGTATTGATTGTATGACATGTCACGGTAGTAAGTAATAAAAAAGAAGTGGATTTGTAAAAGATGAGTTTAGATAACCTCAAAAACACAATGAACCAAGTTTCGGGATTAGTGACAAAAATCGGCAGAGCTGGCCAGATGGATCGTCGTGAGTTTCTTAAAGGAGCAGGTGTTGCTTCTGCTTTAGGAATTGCTGGTTGTGCAGATAGCCCAAAACAAGAAATTTTTCCTCATGTAAAAGGATCTTCGGATCAGATTCCTGGTGTGGCGGTTTGGTATAGATCGACTTGTACTGAATGTTCGGCTGGATGTGGTATCGAAGTTCGTACACGCGAAGGAAGAGCTGTTAAGATTGAAGGAAGCCGGGAAAATCCTATTAACCGTGGTGGGCTTTGCGCAATTGGACAAGCGTCTCTTCAAGATCTTTATGATCCAGATAGAGTTCGCCAACCATTAAAGAAAGTTAAAGAAAACGGAAAAGACGTTTTTAAACCAATTGATTGGGTGGATGCTTATAATACTGTAGCAGCAGCTCTTTTAGATAATTCAGGATCAAAAGCTTTTATTACTCATCAGACTTCTGGCGCTTTGTCAGAGCTGCTTGATAGTTTTTGTTCTTCATACAACATGACTCATGTTACTTATGAGGCACTAAGTTCTGCTACCGAAGCAAAAGCATCAGAGTTAGT
The DNA here is from genome assembly GCA_044351935.1 of Bdellovibrionota bacterium. GTDB lineage: Bacteria > Bdellovibrionota_C > UBA2361 > UBA2361 > JBIKWN01 > JBIKWN01. Next base: position 6,506 of record JBILET010000045.1, on the reverse strand, counting down.
TTATGGTGTCGCTGGAATTCCAAGATATGATTTCTCTAAAGCAGAAGTTATTTTAAACTTTGGAGCAGACTTCCTAGAGACATGGGTTTCTCCATGTGAGTTCGCAAGAGATTGGTCTAAGTCTAGAAAATCTTCAAAGCCTGTTAGGGTTTTTCATGTAGAGCCAAGGTTATCCTTAACCGGTGCCAATGCTGATTCATGGTTAAAGTGTGCTCCAGGAAGCGAGACTTCTGTTGCTCTTGCTGTTCTAAAAGAGATCTTATCTCGTGGGGCAAATCAAGGTGGTGCTGCTAATGTTGCAATGTCTTTAGTTAAGAATATAGATATTGATGATGTTGCTAAATCAAGTGGAGTTAAACGCTCAACGATTGTTTCTGTAGCCGATTATTTGGCGAATTCAAAATCATCATTAGTAATAAGTGGTGGATCTGCGGGTTCAACTGATTCTGGTGTTTCTCTGCACGTTGTTACTGCTTTGATGAACGTATTGTTAGGTAACGTTGGTAAAACTGTTCACACTGCTCAAGTCAGAAAAGTTGACTCGGATCCTCAGCAAATGATTTCACTTATTGAGCAGATGAATAAGGGAGCAGTTAAACTTTTATTTGTTGATAGATCTAATCCTGCTTACTCATTACCAGCAGGCGCAGGATTTGATTACGCAGTGAAAAACGTAAAACTTGTCGTAAGTTTTTCCAACAAAATTGATGAAACTGCAAAGTATGCAGATATTATAATGCCATCTAGTACTTCGCTAGAAAGTTGGGGTGATTCAAGACCTTACTATGGTGTGTACAGCTTAATTCAGCCTTCGATGACTCCTGTGTTTAATACTAAATCACTGGGCGATATCCTTGTTGATTTTGCAAACGGCATGAGCAAAGAAAGTGTTGTTGCTGGCGCGAAAAGTTTCAAAGAGTTCTTGATGAATTCTTGGAAAAAAATTCATTCGCAGTTTGGTGTTTCGACAACTTTTGATAAATTCTGGCTTGAATGTTTAGAGAGAGGAGGATTCTTCCCTCAAGTATCTGTTACTTCGAATGCTCAAGTTTCAAGTGGAGTTACTTCTGTTGTAAGCAAAGAAGCACTTTCATCTATTAAGCCAGCCAAAGATTCTTTGGTTCTTTATCCATTTGCATCAATTAAAACTTTTGATGGAAGAGCCGCAAACCGTCCATGGTTGCAAGAAACTCCTGATCCGTTATCTCAGATTGTTTGGGATTCATGGGCCGAGATGCATCCATCGACTGCTAAAAAGTTTGGCTTAGCACAAGGTGATGTTGCAACTTTAAGAAATAAAAATGGCGAACTTAATATGCCAGTTTATATTTCTGAGCATGTTCACGAGAATATTGTTGCAGTTCCAATTGGACATAGTCACGAAACTTTTGGCCGTTATGCAGAGCAGGTTACAGGTGGTAACGTCTTTAGTGTTGCTCCCGCAAAGCTTGATTCAGCTAAAGCGTCATTCCCGTTAGTTGGGGCGACTGTAGAAGTTGCAAGAAGTAGATTGTCTACTGACCTTGTTAATATGGATGGAAGTCGTTCTCAGTTAGGTCGTGAAATCGCGCGAACTAAAATAATTGAAACTGCTGATGACTTACATCATAGCGATCATCATGATGCACATGGTTCCCATGGTGGACACGGTGGTCATCACGAGCCTAAACAAATGTACACACAACGAGAACATCCTCTTTACAAATGGGGTATGTCAGTTGATTTGGCAGCATGTACAGGTTGCTCTGCTTGTGTTGTTGCTTGTTACGCAGAAAACAATATTTATACGGTTGGTAAAGAATTAACTCGCCAAGGTCGCGAGATGGCATGGCTTCGAATTGATAGATACATCGAATCAGGTGAGAACGAAGAACTTACAGTTCACTTTATGCCTATGATGTGTCAGCACTGTGGTAATGCTCCTTGTGAGCCAGTTTGCCCAGTGTATGCAACTTATCATAACGAAGAAGGACTTAACTCGATGGTTTATAACCGTTGTGTAGGTACTAGATATTGTGCAAACAACTGTTCTTATAAAGTTAGAAGATTCAATTGGTTTGAATATGAAATGCCAGAGCCTTTAACTTGGCAACTTAATCCTGATGTGGTTACACGAAGTGTCGGGGTTATGGAAAAATGTACTTTCTGTGTTCAAAGAATTATTGAAGCAAAAGATCATGCTAAAGATGAAGGTCGTATGGTTGCAGATGGTGAAATTAAACCAGCTTGTGTTCAATCATGCCCAACTGAAGCATTAGTTTTTGGTAATTTAAATGATCCGAATAGCCAAGTAAGTAAGCTTGCTAAAGCAGATCGTAGTTACAAAGTTTTAGATCACCACTTGAATACACAACCTTCGGTAGTTTACCAAGAGGATATCAAGTACAAGAGCGTTTAAGTTTTAGATTTAGGATTAGTTAATAGCCATGTCGGTACACTCAAAGACGGAAAACGAAGTTGACTATAAAACAGTCGATACGTTGGTTTTAAATATGCTTAAACCACCAACTACTGGTTGGTATGTGTTTGTTGCAATAACTGTAACTCTTGCTCTTTCAATGTTTGGCTCGTTTGCTAGACAGTTCTTGATGGGGCTGGGAGCAAACTCTGGTATCAACAATCCAATCGGGTGGGGATTCTTTATTACTAACTTCGTTTTTTGGGTTGGTATCGCTCACTCAGGAACTTTAATTTCTGCGGTTCTGTATTTATTCCGCGCTAAATTTAGAATGCCAATTTATAGAATTGCAGAAGCTATGACAGTTTTTGCTGTTGCAACTGCGGGATTGTTCCCAATTATTCACACAGGACGTCCTTGGTTTGCGGCTTATTGGTTGTTCCCTTATCCGAACCAAAGACAACTTTGGCCAAACTTTAAGTCTCCTTTGATGTGGGACGTTTTTGCTATTTCTACATACTTTACTGTTTCTTTTATGTTCTTTGTTATTGGATTAATTCCTGACATTGCAACAGCACGTGATGCGGCCAAAACTCCTTTTAGAAAATTTTTGTACACTGTCACTTCTTTGGGGTGGAAGGGTAACCACGATAGATGGAAGCATTACTCTGCAGCTTATCTATTGTTTGCTTCTTTTGCGGCTCCACTAGTTGTGTCAGTACACAGTGTGGTTTCTTGGGACTTTGCGATGGGTAATACTCCTGGATGGCACGCAACAATATTCCCACCTTACTTCGTAGCAGGAGCAATATTTTCGGGTGTTGCAATGGTTCTTACGATTGTAATTCCTCTTCGAAAAGTTTACGGCCTAGAAGCGTTAGTTAGGCAAGAGCATTTTGAAGCTATGTGTAAACTTATAATGCTTACTTCTGGGATTGTAACTTACGCGTATGTTACAGAATTTTACACTGCTTGGTTTAGTAATAACATATTTGAAAGATATCAGTTCTGGTTTAGGCCATTTGGTGAATTTGCTTGGGCGTTCTGGATGATGACTTTCTGTAACTGTATTGCACCACTTAGTTTGTGGATTCCTAAGCTTCGACGAAACTTAACATTCCTGTTTATTCTTTCTATTATCATCAACATTGGGATGTGGTTTGAACGGTTTAATATTATTTTTACGTCTCTTTCTCGCGAATTTTTACCTTCGCAGTGGGGTGGATATGTCGTTAAAACCGGTGAGTTAATAATTACTTTCGGAGCATTCGGTTGGTTCGGGACATTTATGCTTGTCTTTATTAAGTTCTTCCCAGCTGTTGCTATTACCGAAATAAAAGAGATCTTGCCACCACCTGTGCGTAATCCTAATTCATTAAAAGGGCATCATTAATTATGAGTTCAGTTACTACTAATCAAGCATTAGCTCGTAATGGTTCGGTTGTTGTTGGGGTGTTTTCATACCTTGATGACCTTCTTAACGCCATCGAAGTTGCTAAAAAACAAAGTAGGGAATACAAAGCGTATTCTCCCTGTCCACTTCATGAAATTTCTCATGCGGCATCACCAGAAAGAAGCCCTATCTGCTTTTTTACTGGGACCGGTGCTGTATTAGGTTTGATTGGTGGATTTAGCTTAGCAATTCTTACTGGATTAGACTGGCCAATCCGAGTTAGTGCCAAGCCGATTGTTTCTATTCCTGCTTTTATCCCGGTTGGATACGAGACTACAATTTTGATTGGATCAATCACTACACTTTTAATGTTGTTTCATTTTTGCCGACTTCCTTACATCTTTAGAACTCCTGGGTATGACCCTAGATTCTCTCAGGATAAGTTTGGAATTGTTATTCACTGCGATGGCTCAGAAACTGTAGCATTAGAAGCTGAATTAAAAAGTCTAGGAGCAGAAGAGGTCAAAGTTTCAGATGGTTTGTAATAAGGTAAAAATTCTTAAAATATCTTTGGTTGCAGTTATTGCTAACTTAGCAATTGTTGCTAGTTCTTTTTCACTGCCATTTAACGACGACATGGTTCATAGCAAAAACAGCGAAGGTCGTCATATGTACTACTCAACTGGGCAAATCATGAGAGCTAAACCTGAAGGAGTAGTTTCGGTAGGGCAGCTTGACTATACTTATACATCCAGGGAAGAGACCGATAAGTTAAAGAACCCAACTAAACTAGATCAACGATCTTGGAAGATTGGAAAAAGACTTTTCAAGGTAAACTGTAGCCCTTGCCACGGTAATATCGAAGCTAATACTTATGAGCCAGGTCCTGCAGGGAAAAAACTTCTTAAGGCTCCACCTGATTTGGGTTCTGATCCGTATATAGTTCCTAAAACTGATGGTCACTATTATGGGGTATTACAGTTTGGTTTTGGTTTAATGCCTGCAATTGGTTGGAAGATGTCTCCAAGCGAGCATTGGAACATAATCAGTTATGTTCGTCAGGTTCAACAGAAACGAGCAGGTCAAGGTAAATAGAAATTTTTTGTTTTAGATAGTTTATTGTATGCATGCTGATCCGTTACATATCGATATTGATGAAGTAACTAGAAGTACACCAATTCCACTTAGAGTTGGTAAACGCCCTTTGTTGTGGGGGATTGTTACCCTTGCTTCGCTTTGTATTCTTTATGGTTTGTTTACGGACCCAAAACATCTTTGGAATACTTACTTTATTACATCAGTTTATTTTTTAGGACTTTGTTTAGGTTCGGTGATGATTACTGTGATTTTTCAAGTTGTTCGTGCAACTTGGGGGACACCAATCCGTAGAATTTGCGAAGCTAATATTGCGTTTCTTCCGTATGCTTATTTAATGTTTTTAGGAACCTACTTCGGAAAAGAATATATTTTCCCTTGGGCGAATGCTCCAATGCCAGGGCGCGAATACTGGATGCAACCTGACTTTGTTTATGGTCGGTTTGCGATACTTCTTGGTTTATTAGTTTATCTTTTGTATCGATTTGTTCAGATGTCACTTCGCAGTGACATTGGGTACTTAAAACAAAAAGCTCCTAAAAAAGATCTTTGGGAAGGTTATCCGTATGATGGTGTTGCTGCAAATTGGCAAGGAATGTCCGAGATAAAAGATCTTCAGCGTAAGATGTCTTTTAATGGACCCATCGTAATTGTTGCTTATGCTGTTATTGTTTCGCTTTTTGCATTCGAAATGATTATGTCTCAAGACACTATTTGGTACTCAAATATGTTGGGTGGGTTTGTGTTTCTCGGTTTCTTGTATATGGCTTGGGCTATGACTTCGCTTTGGGCTATGTATTTTTCTTCTGTTAGTCCTGTTTATAAAAAGACTCTTGGCACTCAGCAGTTTTGGGATCTTGGAAAACTTACTTTTGGTTTTTCTATGCTTTGGGGATATACAATGATCAGCCAATATCTTCCTCAGTGGTATGGAAATATGCCTGAAGAAACTCAGTGGTTGTATCTGCGGACAAAAGAGTTCCCTTGGAAGCCAATTGCTTTCTTAACTTTAGGGATGTGCTTTATTTTTCCTTTTATTACTTTGGTTAGCGAAGATATTAAGAAAACCCCTAAAGCTTTTAAATATATCTGCTTTGTTGTTCTTGCTGGGATGTGGGTTGAGAAGTTTATTTTGGTTTCTCCTCAGAGGTATCCGACTTCGATTCCTTTTGGTTGGCTTGATGTGGCTGTATTTGTTGGATTTGCGGCTGCTTATTTCTTGATGGTTACTGGGTTTATGTCTAAGTATCCTTGTGTGCCGGTTTCGCATCCTCAGGCTAGTGAAGATACTGATTGGTAAATGACTCTGCCTTGGGCGGAAGAATTCTAAAAAAATAATATATGCAATTGCTGGGGGCGCTGCCTCGCGGACTCCTGTCCGCTCGTTGCTCCAAAAATGCTACTCGCCCATCCTGGGCGAGCTTAACGCATTTTTGAGCCCCATCAATTGCATATATTATTTTTTTAGAATTCTTCTACAAGCTAGAAGTTTTTGTTCGTTAGGAATTATTGGGGGCGCTGCCTTGGGGGATTTGCTGTCCGCTCGTTGGTCCAAAAATGCTACTCGCCCATCCGGGGCCAGCATAACGCATTTTTGAGCCCCCTCAATAGCAAATAATA
>JBILET010000044.1:0-8683 GCA_044351935.1 Bdellovibrionota bacterium | reverse complement strand
CTCACGAACACCGCGAAGATAGATACAGGTGCACTGTGAAATCTGCCGCAGTAATAAAAGCTGCTGTATCAAAATAAAAATCTGCCGCCATCTATTTTATAACCGGTTCAAATAAATGTGTAAAAGTTCCCAATGCTGTTAGATGTTACGGAAGTGTTAAGGGTTTATGCCGACAACTAATTAAATAAGATCTTTTTTAATGACAAGGCCGTTAAGCTTGGTTAAAAAAGCTTAACGGCCTTTATTATGCAAATGTTTTTGATATAAATCTTTCAGCAGCAGTAAATATCTGATCCTTCTTAACCTTATCCATCTTATCTAGCTGCGAAACCATAATACTCATTCGAGGATTATTCTTCATCAGGTCTTTGTAATTTTGGATAAACTTCCAATACAAACCATCCCAAATTAAAGACCAATCGCCACTTTTATAGTCGCTCATTTTCTTAATGTAGTTAGAACCGCAAATATAGGGTTTAGTCACAATCGAGCCCGCATCGCTAAATTGGCTCATACCGTAAACATTTGGAACCATCACCCAGTCATAGGAATCGATAAAGAACTCCATAAACCATCTGTATACTTCATCAGGATCAATTTCACACAAAAGAAAAAAACTTCCTAAAACCATTAGTCGTTCAATATGGTGACAATATCCGTGAGTAATTAAATTTTTGATTACATTATCAATTGGATCTATTCCGGTTTGACCAGTGTAAAATGATTGCGGGATTTTTCGCTTGAACTTGAAATAGTTTGTTGTCCGCTGTTTAGTGCCTTTATTTTCATAAACAAGTCTTATGTACTCACGCCAACCTAAAACTTGTCTAATAAAACCTTCTTTTGCGTTAATAGGGGCAGTCGCTTTGCATGCAGCATCTATAATTTGTTTTGGGGACAATAGTCCTATGTTAAGCATAGGTGTTAACAAGGAATGATAAAGAAGTCGCTCACTGTGGCTAAATGCGTCTTCGTAATCACCGAATAAAGATAATTTTTCACTTATAAAATTATCCAACCACTTTTTCGCATCTTTATGTGTATAGGGAGTTATAAAATTATAGTTGTCTCCTATAGTTTTAATATTATTAACATACTGCTTTGCGCTAGTAATCAGTGGATCTGAAACGCGACTGGGTTCTTTTTGGAAATCATGGTTTTTTGGAAAACTTTTTCGATTTTCCGCGTCAAACGACCACTTACCACCAACTGGACTATTGTCACTTTCTAACAGAATTTTATGTTCTTTTCTTTGCGATATATAAAAGTCAGTAAAAAAGTATTTAGATTTATTTGCAAAAAAAGTTTGTACTTTACTAGTAGGTGTTAAAAAGTTTGGGGTTTCGAGTAATTCAACTTTTGGAAATACTTTTTTTAGCTTCTTAACGAGCCAATTATCTACTGGATCATAGAGTGTAACTACATCGCTTTTAATAAATTTTTTTATATCTTCAGTTTTTGTTAAGTTACCTACTTCGATATATTTTACATTAACTTTCTCATCAACAAGCTTTTTTTCGTAAGCTTTCATGCTTACTCGGTGTAAAAGAATTTTCTGCGCGTGGAAAGTATACTGAGTAAAAAACAGCGGGTCTTCAATTAAAAAAACTTCACTTGCTTTTTTGGCCCTAGAAATATCTTCAAAAAGCTGATGAGGATAGATTAAAAAGGGTACGGGACTCATTAAAATATTTACAGCTTAACTGTTTACAACTTTAAGTTTTGCCTCGGCTTTATTTAGTATACTTCTTAAATGCTCTACTAGTGCATTGCCTTTTTCGTAAGATTCAATCGAGCTATCTAAAGTAAGCTGTCCTTTTTCTACGCCTGCAACTAACTGCTCGAGCAACACTAGCGCAGATTCAAAATCAAGGGATTCAATTAGCGATTTTGGATCTTTACTAGACAGTAGATTATCAAGTGTAACGGTTTTATTTTCGCTATTTTTTGCCATTTACAGTTCCCTCTATATTTCCATCTTTTAATATTACAGTAAAACTTTGACCCGAAGACAACAAAGCAGCTTGAGTAATTACTTTGTTTTCTCTTTTGATTATCGCAAATCCCCTGTTTAATACAGATTTAGGATCTAAGTTAGATAATCCCCATGCTATGTTTTCAATTTTAGTTTTTAGTTGGGTTATTCTATTGTTTGTTGAAAGCATTAAACGATTATTCAAGTTATCAATTTTTTGACGAGCAATTCTAATCTGCTCCTTTGGATGTAATAACAAAACTTTAGTGGAAGCTGAATCAACGATTACTTTTGCTCGGTGAAGAATATTTTGTACGGAGTTTGATAATCTTAAATCTAATGCATCAATTTTCTGACTAAGGGGCATAAGCCATCGATCGAAATTTTGCAGTCTTGCATGTAATTTATCGACAATATCTAAAAGCTCGGTCTTTACCATCGAAACCATCTCGGCTGCAGCGGTCGGTGTCGGAGCGCGAACATCTGCCACTAAATCACTTAAACAATGATCTGTCTCGTGCCCAACTGAAGAAATAACAGGAATTGATGATGCAAAAATTGCTCTTACTACTTCTTCTTCATTAAATGACCAAAGGTCTTCAAGAGAGCCACCTCCTCGCCCAACAATTAAAACATCTAATTTTTTTCCAGGATGAGGTTCAAATTTATTTAAGAATTGAATACCTTGCGCAATTTCTTTTGCGGATCCTTCGCCTTGAACACGCACATCATATAAATATAACTGAATCGAAGGCATTCTCTGCTTAATTCTAACCGTAATATCATGAATTACTGCCCCAGTTGCACTTGTTACAATTCCAACATTTTGAGGAAACTTAGGAATTGGTCGTTTGCGGTTTTCTTCAAACAATCCTTCTTTTTCTAGTTTTGCATACAGTGCTTGCAGTTTAAGTTGCAACGCCCCTTCTCCTGCTGGTTGCATGACTTGGACAATAATTTGAAGCCGGCCAGTTGCTGCGTACACATTTGGCCTTCCTTCGCACAGCACTTTTGTCCCTACAGCAGGTTTAAATCGCAAACCCAGCACAGATCCTTTCCACATTACTGCAGAAAGAGCAGCTGTTTCGTCTTTTAATGTAAAGTAAAGGTGGCCGCTTTTTGCAAAAGTAATTTCGGAAATTTCACCTTCAAATCGAATTCGAGGAAAAGACTGCTCAAGGGCACTATTTAATAAAAAATTTACTTCGCTAACTGAAAAGCAATCTTTTTCTTTAGTCGTATTCGGATGCATACTAGAAGATAGTGAAAATTAAACTTCCAGCCATATTGTTGCATAAACGTACAAAGGTGCAAAACTCAACAAAACCCTATTTTGCTGCCTTACACATTTGGCAATTTGTACTTATAACTTATCTATTAGATGCAACAATTATTGGTTTATACAAACAACAGTCAGAGGATTTATGGGTATTATTAAAACCCTTATTTGATCAATATAGCCCTCTACTGATTATAAGCTGCTGCATCATATCTATTTGGGTAAGTGTTTCGATTAACAAAACAACAACTAAAAAAACCGCAAAAAAACTAAATCCAAACATCGAGTCTAACCTCAAGTTTTTTAAATACATTATTCCTGTTGTGATTATTTCAATAATGCTATTTATAACCTCTTCTTACTCGATCCATAATCAATCACTTTTCATAACTACTGGTGCTATTGTTATAGTTACAATTGCTCTACTTTCTACTAGCCTTAAATCCTTTGTTGGCATACAACAACTTGTTCTTTCTAGACCAAGAAATGTTTTTCTAAAAATACGTCCAGATGCAATCACTAGAGCAAGTTTTATTACATTAGGTGTCGTATGCTCTAGGATAATCGCCCTAATTGGACTAAGTTCATTTTATTTTGGTCGAATTACTAATATTGATTTTGTTCTTCTAGAATTAGTTTCGTTAATACTTTTGTTTTCGTGCAAACCAAAGTTATCTTACTTTGTGAACACATGTCCTACTTGTCGTGCTAATCGTTCAGTTATCTTTGAAAGATTTCCTAAATGCCCGTCCTGTTATAATAGGACATTTTATAATTTTTAAATTTATTTAGCCCAAGCATAGGCTTTTAGTTGTGTGTAGATGTTAATTCTTGAAACATTTTATGCGACATTTCCGCTAAAATACTGGTCAAGTATTCAAATGTCTGCTCAAAAACATCTAGCATTTGCTCACGGACTCGATCCTCGGTGGTTGTACCACCCTGTGAATCAGATAATTCTCGTTTTATAACGTCGAAATAGCAATTCTTTAATACCGTAAGCGAATCGATACAAAGATAAACTCTTCTAAGTTCCTGGCTTTGAATCGTGTAATAATAATCACGCCAACAGCCTTTTGAATTAGTACCGCTCTGAAGGTATTCAGTGTTGAATTTACTCCAGTACACAGTCGATTCTATATACTGAACGCATCCATCATAACTTTGCTCCAATAGATCTTGCAGAAGTAAAAATACATTTCGATGGTAAGCAGCATCAATATTACTAGTTGAATTTAAATTATATAATGGTGGAAATGTACTATTGTATATATTTTCTAACTTATCACGTGAATATTTGATCTTTTGGATTCCTTCTTCTACGGTTAAAGGATCTGATTGTTGAACATGTCTACTAACTGAATCATCCATTTGCATATTATGCAAATCAATAACCTTATCTATTGATGTATCCGCTATTATCACTAGACTTCTGATTGCAAATAATTTTTTTAGTGTCTCGAATGATGTTCTTGGTGCTTTTAATGCATCAGAGTAAACTTCGTCTTCGAAGTTACTTATATGACATATCCCAAGACTTATGTGTCTAAAATATCTTGTAACATCATCATAATTTTGCATCCTGAAACTTAATTTAATTAATGCTCTACTAAGTTCATTTTGAGCAATCACATCTGCTGTAAATGATTCCCACTGATCAGCATATGCTATATTGCATTTATAACTCAGACTTTTGGGATTCGTATAATCACGACACAGATCGTCAGATATAATTTTAATATTTTCTACGTTCTCTAAATAATACTGTGGAATACGATGAGTATCGTGATTAAATCTAGGTGCGATCTTACATGCTATGTTTTTTAATCCAGACGTGGGTTGTAAAAACTGTTGGCACGCAACAGAAAGCGTTTGTAGAGTGCTATTAATAATATCGATATGATCAGCAATACTAACTGCCGTCTCGGAACGTTCTCGTAAAGACTGAATTTTTTGATCTAGCTGCTTTGCGCCAAGCCGTTGCTCACTCTTTTCTTGTACAACACTAATCATCCAAAAATGCTATCATGGCACGTTTTTCTAATAAAATTTAGGCTTCCAGCATTAAATTATCAAATAATCTGGGCAAGTTGCACATCATAAAGAGGCACTGCCAACCGCTAGCACTTTATTTTGTTCGTCCGTAAGAACAATCTCGATTACTTTTGCTTCTTCTAAAACGATAGGATCAACAAATTGACTTTGAATATCATAAAACTTAGCAATTCTTGTTGTACAATTAAGAGCAAACTCTTCAGAAGCAATTTGATCTTGGTAGCCATCAAGGACTTTAACAGAAAGGATAACACTCTGCTTTGGATAGTTTAAAACTGTGCAATCAGTTTTAACTGTTAAAGTGCGATTATGATTATTGATAATGATATTTTCGAGTTTATGCCCTTTTAGCAAACTATCGGCCCAACCAAATGCATCAGTATCCAGTCGAATTTGATCCTTGCTCGATGTCGATATAACTCTACATGATTCAACAAGCCTAGAACTAAAACACATCTTTCCAGTTCTATCTATTACAGAAGCAACTGCGGTAACTGTTGCAACTTTTCCAGCTATATCATTTGACCATTCAAGATCAGAGTAATCGATAAACTGCTCAAATCTATCAACAACTAATCTTCCAATTTGTTTCTCATCTAAAGTGCCTATTGGCCTTTCGGAAGATTCATAAATTACAGATCCTTGATTATATAATTTAATAGACAGCCATAACTCATCACTACCGCGCGAGTCTAAGTTGATTCCGCCAGAAAATAGAATTCCAAACCGCCCGTTTCTTTCTACGTCGTGTAAAATTTTTAATCCAAAAAAGTTTTCATCGCCTAATTTATAAGGCTTATCGCTTATAGATAAGCTGCGCTGTCTAACTTGGAACCAATCTAGAATATTTCCGATTTCTTCCAACACTAAACCAGTTGGGATTTCCTCGTTTGCTTGACCGTTTAAAGTCCCCAATAGAAAACTTTTGCAATATCTATATAGGTCAACAGCTGCTTGATTAATCCCCTTTTCTGCTCCAAGCGACGTAAATGCGTCTTTTAACCCTGACTCCCCAGTGCCAAAGGTAACCATTGAATCAGATGAAATTTTTGTAAGACCATCGAATAAAGACAACACTGCCAGACAGGCCTCGATATGTGTTGGGTCCCGACTAATTAGAGAATGATATCGGTTTACGAGGGATTGGGTGTCGGTAGACGACGCCGACTGCCCGAATCCATCGCCAGACGAAACGACACCTATCGAGGTGTACTCTTCTGGTGCAACCTTGCGTAAAACCCCATCCATAGTTAAAAAGCGCCTTAACCCATAGCGTAACCGGGCCCTAATTATCGCGCTAGAGGATAATATTCACAAGAATTGGAGGTTTTTAGAAAATTTCTCTATGATAGAGGGCTTATAAGTATCGATTTTTGTTAAATTTGTTTATGGCTCACGAAATTAAAATGCCTCAGCTGAGTGACACGATGCACTCGGGGAAAATATTGGTTTGGAATAAAAAGGTTGGAGACTCTGTTCAACGCGGTGATATTTTAGCCGAAGTTGAAACTGACAAAGCTAATCTTGAAATTGAATCCTTTCAGTCTGGAACTCTTTTAGAGATTCGTACTCCAGCAGGCAATAATGCTAACGTTGGCGAAGTTATTTGCGTATTAGGCCAAGCAGGAGAATCTGTAGCTGCATCATCTGCTGCGACAAGTACTCCGGCTCCCATAGCCAATACTCCTGCTGCTCCAGCTGCCGCACCACTTCAAGTAGTGGCGTCGACTCCTAAAGCTACCCCTACTGCTGTAACTTCTTATGAAAGAACATCTGACAGAGTTATTGCTTCTCCACTTGCTAAAAAAATCGCTCAAACTCATTCAGTTGATTTAAGTGGTGTAGTTGGAAGCGGACCACAAGGAAGAATTGTTAAAAAAGATGTCGAGCTTGCGCTTTCTGGAAATGTCGCATTAAAGGCTCCTGCTGTTACAGATGCTCCAGTGCATAATGTAGTTTCTACGCCTGCTAAAACTTACGCGGCAACGGCAGAAAGTAGTTCTACTCCTCTTTCTAAGATGCGAGAAACCATCGCAAGAAGAATGCAAGAAAGTGTGCGTGACAATCCTCACTTCTATGTGACTACAGCAATTCGCATGGAACAAGCTCAAAGCTTGCGTGAAACTTTAAAAACTAAAGATGGATATAAAGGAATCAGTATCAATCACTTAGTGATTAAAGCTTGTGCTTATGCACTAGAAAACGAGCCGCGTGTGAACTTCGCTTATCGTGATGGTCAATTATATAATCCAGGTTCTATCAATATTGGAATTATAACTGCAATTCCTGATGGGCTTTTAATTCCTGTTATTCATCAAGCTAATAGACTTTCATTAAAAGATATCGTTTTTGAAGCAAAGGCTGCTGTTGACAGAGCAAAAGCTGGGCGTCCTTCTTCAACTGATCTAACAGGTGGAACATTTAGCATATCAAATATGGGTATGTTTGATGTTGAAAACTTCACTGCAATTATAAATCCTGGACAAGGTGGAGTAATCGCAATTAGTGCAACCAAAGAAGTTCCTGTTGTAGAAAAAGGAGTAATCGTTCCTGGGCTTGTGATGAAAGCTACTTTATCTGTTGATCACCGCGTGATTGATGGAATCATGGGAGCAAACTTCCTTAAATACTTTAAAGAAGCTTTAGAGCATCCAGCGTTATTAATGATTTAAATATTTTTAGGGGGCTTAAAAGAAGTTTATGCCAGTTGATGTTCCTCGAAATACAGAAAAACTAGTTAAGCCTTCGTGGTTAAAAGTTAAAGCTCCTGGGTCTCCTGAATACTTAGAAACAAAGAGCATTGTAAAATCTTTGCGTCTTCATACTGTTTGCGAAGAAGCACATTGTCCTAATATTGGTGAATGTTGGTCGCACAGTACGGCAACTTTCATGATCATGGGTGACCTTTGTACTCGTAAATGTCACTTTTGCGCAGTTAAAAAAGGTGATTCAGATACTCTTCAACCCCTTGATCCACTAGAGCCAGAACGTGTTGGTAGAGCAGTGCGCGACCTAAAACTTAAACACGCTGTAATTACTTCAGTAGATCGCGATGACGCAACTGATAACGGCGCTGGACATTTTGCTAAAACAGTTGCAGCTATCAGAAAACATGCTCCTGAATGCAAAATTGAACTTCTGATTCCTGACCTTCAAGGATCTTGGAAAGACCTCGAGACAATCGTTAAAAGTGGAGTTGATGTTTTAAATCACAATATCGAAACTATTCCTCGACTTTATAAAAAAGTTCGCCCAGGAGCTGGATATATTCGATCCCTTACTCTTTTGAGTACCGCAAAACAGATTAATCCATCATTAATTACTAAATCAGGAATAATGGTTGGACTTGGCGAATCAAAAGAAGAAGTATTTCA
>JBILET010000043.1:0-8700 GCA_044351935.1 Bdellovibrionota bacterium | reverse complement strand
CGGTTTCGTTACTTGGAAATGTTTATATTGCTCAGAATAGCTCTGAAGCTTTTGCATTCTTTAAATCTGGGGCGATTAGTCCAGAAGTTTTGTCATCAATAACTGTAGTGACTCTGGATGGAGAAGTTCACACAGATGTAAGCTTTTTTAGTTTACGGCATGATGGTGGACTTATTCAGGTTCAGGCAAAGGTTCGTGAATTACAAACAGAGCTTGCAAACTTAGAAGTTACTCAAGCCCAATTAATTGAACAAAGAGACCAAATTCAACGCCAGGTTCATGAATTAGAAACTAAACAGTCCGAGCTGTTGCGTGAAAGTGAAATACGTCAAAGAGTATTCCGCGAATTAACTGCAAACTTAGCTTCTATACGAGGAAGATTACAGGTCGAAATACGTCAAGTTGATCAGTTAAAAGCAGATATTGAAAAAACTGTTCTTTCGGTAAAAGAAGTAGAGCAAAAAATTCAAGACGGGCTTAAAGAAGAGCAGATCCTTGCAGACTTGGCTGGACATCAAGATAAAGAAGGCGAAACTATAATTGAAGTCGAAATAAAAGAGTTCTCGATTCAGTTAAAAGATATTGAAGATAAACGAAAAGGATTTCGAGACCAGTTATCTGTGTTTTCAACTAATCACCGTACTCTTCAAACTCAAATTGATAGTTTTAAAGCAGGGCTATCGTCTGCTGAGCTATCTCTTCAAAAAATTGAACTAGAAAGACAGCATATCGAAGAGCGAGTCATTACCGAATATGGGCAAGAAAAACTTGATTCAATAAAAACTTTCTCTGAGGATTATCAACCAATCGGTGAGCAAGCTTGCTCTGAGTACGAAAAAGAATCACAAAAAATCCGTGCTCGAATTGCTCGCGAAGGCGAGGTTGATTCTTCCTCGATCGAAAGATATCAAGAAGAGAAAATACGCCTTGAAGATCTTGAAGGACAACGTGACGATCTTGCAGAAGCATGTTCGGTACTAAAGAAAACAATTGCTAGACTTGAAGATGTATCTAAAGTTAGATTCGTATCGATGTTTAATTCTGTAAGTCAGAATTTCTCGAGACTTATTCCTCAGTTGTTTGGTGGTGGAAAAGGCTCATTGCAGCTTACTGATCCATCAAAACCACTAGAGACTGGTGTCGAGATAGTGATGCGACCTCCTGGTAAAAAACCAAAAAGCATCGATCTGTTATCGGGCGGAGAAAAAGCTTTGTGTGCAACTGCACTAATATTTTCTATCTTCCTAGAAAAACCAAGTCCGATATGCGTTCTGGATGAGGTTGATGCTCCACTTGATGAGGCAAATTTAATTCGCTTCCTTACATTAGTGCAGCAAATGAGTGGAAGAACTCAGTTCTTACTAGTTACTCACAATAAACGGTCAATGGCGACATCTGATCATTTAATTGGTGTAACAATGCAGCAGCCAGGAACTTCGACGGTTATTTCTGTATCACTACAGGAGGCAATCGCTACTGGAGCTCAGACCCCGGATAGTTCTAAAAATCCTTCAACTGCGGTAGGATATTAGACCATTCTTTATACAAGAATCTGCGTTTAATAATTTGTAGGATATTCAATGGATATTGAATCTTTTGTTGCTGCTGTATCTCAGGTAGACCCGTTAATATATTGCGGCGTTGCGATTTTCTTAATTATTCTTTTAAAAATTATTTCAAAACCAGTTGATTCTGATGAGCCAGCTCAATCTTTAACCCAGAAAGAACAAGAAGCTCCAGTCCAGAGTTTTAAAGAAGAGCCACAAGTTGAGCAGCATCTAGAAGCGACTCAGC
Organism: Bdellovibrionota bacterium; assembly: GCA_044351935.1. GTDB lineage: Bacteria > Bdellovibrionota_C > UBA2361 > UBA2361 > JBIKWN01 > JBIKWN01. The sequence goes on along the minus strand of JBILET010000043.1, from coordinate 6,906 downwards.
CAATAGTACAGGCAGACCCCGCAGAAGAGGTTAATGAAACAGTTGAGCAGCTTCAGCCTATTCGAAATAAACTTACTAAAACCAGAACAGGTTTATTAGCTAGTTTAAAAGGAATTTTCCGCTCTGCGCCTTCTATTTCTAAAGACGATCTAGAAGAACTCAAATACATGCTCGTATCAAGTGATATTGGGATTAAAACAACAGAACTACTAATCAAAGAACTTCAGGAATCACTATCTAAAGATGAGCAAATTACTGAAGATCTTTTAATTGAAAAATTAAAAAATCAGATACAACAAGATCTATTCGTACAAACCGAGTCAGTGTTAGAAACAATTACTCCTGGGCAATATGACTCGCCACGTATCGTTATGGTTGTAGGAGTAAACGGAGTAGGTAAAACAACTTCGACTGCAAAACTTGCAGCTAGATTAAAATCAAAAGGTGTATCTGTACTTTTAGTTGCGGCAGATACATTCCGAGCAGCTGCTGTAAAACAACTTCAAACTTGGGGCGAAAGATTAGATATTCAAGTAGTAAGTGGACCACAAGACTGTAAACCTCAAACAGTTGTATTTGATGCTATGAAAGTAGCAAGCGAAAATAAGTTTGATGTTATTTTAATTGATACGGCAGGAAGACTTAATACTAAAACAAGCTTGATGCAAGAATTAACAGGAGTTCGTAACGCAGTAGAAAGACATTCTTCCGAAGGAATACACGAAGTATTGCTAGTTGTTGATGGAACAACAGGACAGAATGCAGTGTCTCAAGCAAAAGAATTCCATTCGGCTGCTACTCTTACTGGAGTAATCATTACTAAACTTGATGGCACAGCAAAAGGTGGAGTAGTTGTAGCTGTAAAAAATGAAATCAATGTTCCTATAAGATATGTAGGTGTAGGTGAATCAGCTTTGGATTTAAGGCCTTTTAATATAGAAGAGTTTGTTGATGCCCTGTTTAGTGGCGAAGAAAAAGAACTTGCAACATCATCTGCACACGCAGAAGTAAGGAAAAGACGCAGAAGAGCTGCTTAGTCTATAGTAAGTCTGTATTTAGCCATTTAGTAACAAATACAACTTTTTTATTATCTGTACCAAATTCACTCATTGTATTCTTAATTGCAGTATTTACAGCACTTGAAACTATATCGTAATCCCCAGCGACCTGTGTGCTCATTGCGTTAGTGATAATTTTTAAATTATCAAACTTGTTTAAATGGTCTATAAAGTTTTGTATCGGTGGAACATAGTCGGGATCCAGAGGATACATGCTGATCTCTATAGATAGTTTTAATGTCATAACTTAGATAACTCTAAATTTGTTTAGATGGCTATTCAAATTTTAAACGCCTGGAGCTTGGGCCGATCTTGCCTGCTCTTGACCTGATAGTAGTTGAGCATTTTTATAGCTTGGATGATTGTGCATTGTATAAAAAGTTGAAACTATGATGCTTTGGAGTTGTCCTGATTGAATTGGTTTAGTAAAAATTATATTACTAGATCTTTGGACAACATTAGATATTGTTGATTTTGCGAGCTCTTCCATTGATGCTCTATGAAGGGGTTCTATTTCACGACCTAGATTGAATTTATCTAAGTAAGATTCAACAGTATCTACAATTGCTTCTACTAGGGTATTCGTATTTGGAAGAGTAGTATCTTGAGAAATTATTCCCTTACGCCTAGCATGATCGATAGACCTTTCAAGGTGAAAGGCAACAAAGAGCTCTCTGTCTGCATGAGATTGATTGAAATCAAGCTCTCCTAATTTTTCTTTTAGAGCATCGTAGAAGCGAGTCCTCGCTAGGAGAAGTAGGTGACTGTATGGGTCATGCTCGTTTGAAAACGTATACGAGGAACCAAATCCATCTACTAGTTTGCTATACGTAATGCTTCCATCTTCATTAGTCTTAGTCGAGATGATTTTATTTTTAATAAGAGCCTGCATGACATCGTCCATCTTGATGCCAACCTCAGGCTCGATTTCCATATCAAGAGTTCCGGGTCGTAGCGTAAAGTCAGATTCCTCAGGGTAGCGAGGAGAAAGAGCAAAAATTTTGGTTGAAAGTAGATATAGTTGTTCAGACTCGCTTCTTGGGGATCGATGAGGTTCGGTATGCATTATATAGACCACAAATAAAAAACAATTAACTAACCATGTTCTAACAAGGATGCCTTGCTAATTCAACAATGTAATTTAAATTTTTATGTTTTGTGGAAGTCGCTAAATGCCAGCTATTTTAAGGAGCATTTCTGCCATCAATTATCTACATTCGTTTGAACTGCTTTACCAAAGCCAGAGGAATTTGAATGCGGATTCCTGTTTTTAATCCTGTGCCTGCCGTAATTCCATTAGATTGTAGGATTGAACTAGCATTAGTTGCTGACCCAGTATACCACTGCGCAATCTGTTCAATGGTTTCGGTTTCGACTTTTACAGTGTGAACAACATCACCGTTTGCCGCGCGCTCCGCAAATCCTTGAGCCATAGCTATAGCTTGTTGGTCATATGTTAAAGGTTTAAAAGGTGTTGGAGCTAATGTTGGTAGTGGTGTTAAAGCTGCGTCTGCTAACTTAGTTGTAATACTAGTTTTGCCAGATTTTATTTTTGGCTTACTAGTTACTCGAGGCATTGGAGTTACAGCCAGTTTAGCAGCTAAAAGAATTTCCTCTGCCGTTGGTTTGAATCGAAATGGTTTACCATTGAATGTAAATTGAGGCTCTGATACTCCTTGATCGAATAATCCTGCTAGATCTCGATATAGATGTCTTTCTATTCTGAATGGACCTCGAACGATCCATTGATAAGTAGTCTCGGAGCTAATTAAATCAGCAATATAAAATTCTTTTTGTTGAGGATAAAAAAGTTTTAATTGTGCTTTGCCAAAACCGCTTTCTTTTAATTCAATAGCATTTGGAGCTCCGCGCCCTTTTAGAAAATTAAATAAGTGAGTGCTTTTTTCGAACTCTTGGGCTAGGAAAAGATTAGATCCAAGGTATGCGTTATCTTGGCTTAGTGGTAAAACACCCTGATTTCTTAATGAGCCGTACGAATCTTGCGTATTGCTGCAGCCCAAGGTTGATATCAGAATAAGTAAGATAACAGCACTAGTTAGTAAATTTAATAACTTATGTTTGTTTAGTGGGCTTTTCATAGTATTTTATATCAGTAATTTAAGACGCGCGGTTAGGCCTTACTGATTCAATCGCACTAAATGATTAGTGACAAAAGGGGCTTAAATTAGAAAAGCGTTTGAAAGGTAAATGGGCATCTAATAGATTAATACTTATGAGAGTAGCAGCGCTGACCCCATTTTTATCAGAACTTACCCGTAGCTTAGTTGGGGAAGGCAGTTTAATTGCTACAGTTGAGCAGCTTCATATTAGCGCAGAGTATTCAACAAAACTTGTATCCAAAAATAAAGACACAAAAGCCAATAGCAAAAAGATTTTTGATGGATTATCAACTTATCCAATTGATCTTGAAGCATTAATTCAATCTCAACCTGATGTAATTTTAACAACTCTTCCGGAACCCGAGACTCTGCCTTTATTAAGAGAAGAGCTTTACGCTCTATTTGGTAGACAGATCTTCATTCATCACCACGATCCTGTACGTCTAGAAGATATTTTTCAGATGTTCGAAACCTTAGGTAAGCAGTTAAAGGTACCAGACAAGGGAAGGACCGTTAGCTCAAAAGCTAAAGCTCAATTAATGGACTGGTCTAATTCATTCTATGATCGAATGAAGAATAAAAAAGTTACACTAATTTCTTCAATAGAGCCTCTTAGTTTATATGCTAGATGGGTTCCTGATATGATTAAATTGGCATCAGGAATCCCCCAGATTGTTTCGGGGTTAAAAGAAGATCCAAATGTTTCGTGGGCAGAAATAATTAAATTTAATCCTGATGTGATCATTTTTGCACCACGAAAATTAGAATTTGCTGATACTTTAAAAATTTTTCCTAAGTTAGAAAAAATTGAAGGCTGGGATAAAATTTATGCTGTAAAAAGAGGCGATGTATTTTTTGCAGATGGCCAAAAGTTTTTCCAACAACCTACAACAAAAATTATTCAGTCAATGGCTGTGTTAGTTTCGTGTATGGCAGGTTTTGAAAGCGGTTATATAACCGAACGTGATTCCATGTATAGGCTAAGGTATTTAGAATTACATAGACATAAGTTTCTATAGTAATAATTCCTCTGCGGTACTATGAGTGCCCCTGCGGTTCAAATAATAAAACCAAATACACTAATAAGCGACATCCTATAAGGTGAAAACCTACTTCTTATTAGAAGAATTATTTAAACTACTCTGCGATGGACCAGCGCGTAGTTTTTCCAATTCTGCTTTGATTTCGGCCGCCAAATTTTTAGATAGCCTTTCTCGACCAGTTGCTTTCTTAGTTAATTTATCCAGAGAGGTGTCGGAATCTAGATCCATTAGTTTTGATTGTTGTTCTTCCTCACGTTTTTTAAGTTCACGAGTAGCGTGCTGATTTTTTTGCTCAATCTGTGCATCATTAAAATTATTTAATCTTCTTATTTGCGAAAGATTTTGATCGTTTTTAAGTTTAACTTCTTTTTTCTCGAGCTCACGTTTTTTACTGGTATCATCGGTTTGATTAGCTTCTTTCTTAGCAGATTTTGCATCTTTAGGATTGGAGTTATTCGAAAATTTGTTTTCGGAGTCAGGTTTAAAATCTGCGCCAGGATTTGAAACAGATGCTCTGCCGACTTCTCGATAATCAATAGTCTGCACTTGGCTATGTTTGCCCTCTTTTATTATAGCATCGGCAACTACGTCGTTATATTTTTTAAGTTCATGAGCAAGTTGTCCCTGAGTTAGTTTACCTAACAGATACATCTGTTTAAGAGTATGAGGATCAAGTGTTGCACTTTGACCTGGTATGATTTGATTTGAATCTGCCTTCAGTGATTCACGTAAGTCATTTTTGTCGACAGCTACAGACGCAGAGGCTCGCAATGAGCTATTCGTATTTGCATTTTCGGCAACTGACTCAACAGTTTTTGATTCTATCTTTAGAGCGGACATAGTGTTACTTACTATAGTTATGTGGGATTCTAGAGGAAGAGTGCCCTAGATAAATATATAGTAATTTCAATAATCTACGTATGCCAAGAAATATATCATATACCTTCGAAACCGATGGTAAGCAGCCTTGGAATTATATCCTTGAGTTTGATGATAATAATAACTTAGTCGCGCATACCAATACCGATATTAAAGAGTGGACCAAACTTGAATATCATCAATGCGCTCATTGCCCACTAAACATATCCGAACATCAACAATGTCCCGTAGCTAGAAATCTAAATGATGTAGTAGAAGATTTTAAAAATGTACTCTCGTTTACCAAGTACAAAGTTACTGTTCAGACTGCAGAGCGTACTTACAGTAAAGAGTGCTCTACTCAAGATGGATTAAAATCTATTTTTGGATTGATTATGGCTTGTAGTGGATGCCCATATTTAGACTGGTTAAATCCTCTTGCTAGATTTCATTTGCCATTTGCAAATCTTGAGGAGACTCTTTTTAGGACTTTATCTTTGCAATTACTAAATGACTTTCTAGATAATCAGCTCACAGATGCAAATATAATTGCTCAGAAAATTTCAGCTAGATACAAAAACGTTGAAACGATTAACAGAGCATTTGCAAAGAGAATACAATATTATTGTCAGAAAGATGCCGATAAGAACGCAATATCGTCTTTAGACGTTTATGTGCAGATGTTTGATATTTTTCAAGAAGCTAACTTTGACGTCTTAAGGGACTATTTCAAAAAATAACGCAGAATCTGACTTGGGCTAACTAAGCTCTAAAAGATTCAGGAATATTTTTAAACCAACCACTTTTTACATCTTTGAATTTAGCTAATAGTTTAATATGGCTAATGTATTCACTAAGTTGATCGTATAAATCCTGGACAACGCGAGTTACTTCTTCTGTTTGTTCTATTTCAACGCCAATCACATAGTCCCAGCTTCCCATACATTCTATCAGATATGTGACATTATTATGTTGTTTGCAAAATTGATGTAATGCTTTGGTAAGCGGCAAACTTAATCCTTTAGCAAAAACTAGTAGGTTAAATTGCCTCATCCCGTATTTAGTTGGATTCACGGCATATATTTCGCCAGCGATTACTCCATTTTCTTTAAGCTTTTTAATTCTTAATTCAAGTGTAGAAAGTGGAATCTTTAATTTTTGAGCAAGCTGTCGGTGTGAATAAGTGCTATAGATAGTTAACGCTTCTAGAATAGTTTTATCCAGATCGTCAACAGATATAAATTCCTTAGTTGAATTCATGGTTAGTGAATTAACGCTAAATCCTTTAGGACATAAATACCTTCTATTATAAAGAGTAACGGAAAACTGAATCCCAAATGATTTATCAAGTATGACTCCTTGATAGTCTTTTGAAATCTCTTTGATGATCTCAACGGCCCTAACAGGAGTGGAAGCAAGGATTGTCATCCCATACTGAAAGTCGCCTCCAAATTCCCCAAACCAAGAAATCGCTGCCATGCGTAATAATGAGTTTATTAAAGCAGCTTTTTGTCCTTGTTTTTGCGACCCAAGTGAGAAGTATAAGTTATAATTTGAATAACCTAGTCGATAGATATTGATTAGAGGAACAGGTTTGATAATTTGCCTGTCTAGAAGGCTTTTTAACGCATACCGAATAGTATGGTCGCGAAGGCCAGTTTCTTTGCGCAGAACTGTCATTGGTGCATCGGCCCTAAGGTCGCAACATGCTAAAACAAGGGCTTCTTTTTCGCTTAATTTCATTAGCAGAAAAATACACTAAAAGAGCAACTTAAGAAATCCAGAAGTGCTATAATTCACCCCTGTTATGAGTAGTTATCAGAGTTG
>JBILET010000042.1:0-8730 GCA_044351935.1 Bdellovibrionota bacterium | reverse complement strand
TTTGATGTTGATGGTCAACTAATCCATACATCCAGAACTGTTCTTGAACATAAAGAGCACCCTAAAAAACTTTTAGTAGTTGGTGCCGGCGCAATCGGAATTGAATTTGCTTATTTCTTTAATTCCTTAGGAACAGAAGTAACTGTTGTCGAAATGCAAGATCAGATACTTCCTGTTGAAGATGCCGAGATTTCAAAAACTTTAGAAACAATCTTCACTAAACGTGGAATGAAAATTCACACTTCTACTTCAGTAAGTGGAGTAACTAAGTCGGGCAAAACTGTATCGGCAGTTTTAAAAGGCCCGAAAGGCGAAGAAAAATGGCAAGGTGATAAGATCTTAGTTGCAATTGGTGTTACTCCTAATACCGAAAACATCGGATTAGAGTCAGTTGGAATCAAAGTTGATCGAGGCTTTATCCAAGTAGATGGTTTTATGAAAACCAATGTTCCTAACCACTATGCAATTGGTGATTGCACAGGCAAACAACTTTTAGCTCACAAAGCAAGTCACGAAGCTTTGGTTGCAGCAGAAAGCGCTTGTGGCAAAGCAAAACATCCAATGCATTATGACAACATTGCAGGTTGTACTTATTGCCAGCCTCAAGTTGCATCAGTTGGCTTAACTGAAAAACAAGTTAAAGAAAAAGGAATCAAATATAAAGTTGGTAAAATGCCTTTTTCTGCTATCGGAAAAGCAATTGCTATCGGCGAGCCAGAAGGAATGTGCAAAGTAATTATCGATGAAGAAGTCGGAGAAGTTCTTGGTGTTCACATCGTTCATAGCGAAGCAACAGAGCTTATAACCGAAGCTGCAATCATTCGCTCACACGAGGGGATTGCTGCAAGTGTTCTTGATACAGTGCATCCTCACCCTACTCTTTCTGAGTCAGTTGCAGAAGCTATGGCGCTTGCACTAGGTAGACCAATAAACTTTTAAACTATAGATTGCAATTTATATGAACGGCGCGGAATTACTGCAAAAATTATCTTCTAGATACGCTTGTAAATCTTTTGATTCATCAAAAAAAATTGGTGATTCAGATTTTAATACTCTTGAAGAAGTCTTAAGACTGACTCCGTCATCATTTGGGTTACAACCTTGGAAATTTATTATTGTTAAAGACCAGGGTTTAAAAGAAAAATTAAAACCACACAGCTGGAACCAAGAACAGATTACTTCTTGTTCTCATTTAATATGTATCTGTACTCGAACCGATGCAACTGATGGTGATGTTGAAAAACACATCAATCACATCGCGTCAGTTCGTGGTGCTAGTTTAGAGTCATTAAGTGAATATAAAAATCGCATGATTGGATTTTTATCGGATGCAAACTTTAAACCCAAAGCTTCTGATTGGGCTGCAAAGCAAGGATACATTGCGCTTGGATTTTTAATGGAAGCATGCGCTGTTTTAGGATTTGATTCTTGCCCAATGGAAGGTTTTGATGCTGCAGCTTACAATGAACTATTAGGAATAAATGGTTCTAGGTACACAACTACTGTGCTTTGCCCTGTGGGGTTCAGATCAGCAAATGATGGTTATCAAAATGCAAAAAAAGTTAGATTTGCAAAAGAGAACTTGATTGAGTATCGATAATCGAACTGTACGACTAATTTCGCTTGATGTAACTGATTACGGTTCGGTTTGGAACCAGCAAAAAGAGCTGCAACAAAAACTTATTTCTCAACAAGAAGGACAAGCGTTAATTGTCTGCCAACACTCACCTGTTATAACCGTTGGTAAAAGTGCTAAATCCTCAAACGTACTTTTTGATAAAGAATTTTTAAATCAAAAAGGCGTTCAGATATACGACATAGAACGTGGGGGTGATGTTACTTTTCACGGACCAGGTCAATTGGTTGCGTACCCAATTTGAACTATTTTAAACGTGATGTTGGTTGGTATATGCGCCAACTAGAGCAGACAGTAATCCAAACTGCTGCATATTTTGGGGTTAAATCCACCAGGGTCGAAGGTCGAACTGGCGTCTGGATAATTCCTCACCAGAATGATAGCTTTTACCAGGGCTGCGGCCCCAACCCACCCCGCAAAATGGCATCGATTGGGGTCAGACTTAGTCGATGGTGCACTATGCATGGAGTGGGATTTAATATTACATCAAATCTAGATGGATTTAACTTTATTAATCCATGTGGATTTACTGATATTAAAATGACAAGCCTTCAGGATGAACTAACAACTTATCCTGTTACTGAAGAACTTTTTAAAACCGTTCAGTCCAAATGGATTGAACAATTTTGTGAAGTTTTTGAAATTAGAATTATTTAATCTAGTGAGAAGTACTGTATGGCAACTGCACTAAGAAAAATTACTCGCGACAAAAGTTCTTATATGCTTTCTACAGATGTAGCAATAAAGGCTTATACCGAAATGGTTCGAGCCAGAACCTTAGATCACAAATCTATAGTTTTATACAAACAAAATAAATGTCATTTTCAAATTGGCGTCGCAGGGCACGAAGCTATTCAAGTAGCCGTTGCTCAAAATATTAATGTCGGATCCGATTGGCTTTATCCCTACTATCGAGACCTTGCACTCTGCACAACTCTTGGAATGACTGATATGGAATTCTTGTTGATGTGCATGAACAAACAAGATGATCCAAATTCCCACGGACGAATGATGCCGATGCACTATGGGCATAAAGCTTTAAACATCCCTCAGCAAAGTTCTCCTACTGGAACACAATTCTTGCAAGCAGTCGGGTGCGCAATGGGTGCTCGTTACTTAGGCAAAGATGAAATTGTGTACGTATCCGCCGGTGAAGGAACTTGTAGCCAAGGTGACTTTCATGAAGCACTAAGTTGGGCATCTCGTGATAAACTTCCTGTATTATTTGTAATCCAAAATAATGATTACGCTATTTCTGTTCCAATTTCGGAGCAACTTGGCGCTAACTCTGTTTACGATCTAACAGCTGGTTATAAAAATCTATCTAGATACACAGTTGATGGCTCTGACTTAGCTGCATGCTTAAGCTTAGCTAAAGAAGCTATTGCTGGTGTGAGAAGCGGCAACGGCCCTGCGCTGATTGAAGCACATGTCCCAAGAATACAAAGCCACTCTATTTCGGACGATCACAATAAATACAGAAGCAAAGAAGATATCGAGGATCTAAAGCGACGTTGTCCAATTGCAAAACTTAGAAAAGCAATGATTGCTACCGGTCTTGCAACCGAACAAGAGCTAGACGAAATCGACGAAAAAGTTAAAACTGCTGTAGATTTAGCATCAGAAGCTGCAGAAGCTGCTGCTGATTGCGATATTAATAAAGTTGAAAGTTTTGTCTACGTTGATCCAACTCCACAAAATGCTGTAACTGAAGGAACTCCAACCGGAGCTGATGTTTATTTAGTTGATGCATTAAACCACGCATTAGACGAAGAATTATCTCGCGATCCAAATGTAATGATCTTTGGACAAGATGTTGCACACGGAAAAGGTGGAGTTTTCACTGTCACTGCAGGTCTTACTAAAAAACATGGAGTTAATAGAGTATTTAATGCTCCTCTTGCTGAAGCATCAATTGCTGGAGTAGCCGTTGGTCTTGCAACTCGTGGATTAAAACCAGTAGCCGAAATTCAATTCGGGGACTACGTCTGGACTGCGATGATGCAGATTCGAAACGAACTTGCCATGATGCATTACAGATCTGGCGGAGACTTCTCTTGCCCTGCTGTGATTAGAATTCCAGTTGGTGGATATATTTCTGGTGGCGCATATCACTCTCAAAACATCGAAGGAACTTTTGCACACTTCCCTGGTTTGTATATCGTTTATCCTTCTAACGCATCTGATGCAAAAGGTTTGCTAAAAACTGCAATCAGAGGAAAAGATCCAGTTTTATTCCTAGAGCATAAAGGTCTTTACAGACAAGTGTACGCTAAAGGCCCCGAAGGTGATGCTGATTGTTTAGTTCCACTTGGTAAAGCCAAAGTTGTTTGCCAAGGAGACGACTTAACAATTGTTACTTGGGGAGCTTTGGTGCAAAAAAGTATTTTAGCAGCAAATGCAATCAAGGAAGAGTCTGGTCAAACGGTAGAAGTAATCGATATCAGATCGATTGTTCCACTTGATGTAGAAACAATAGCTAACTCTGTCAAGAAAACAGGGCGTGTACTGATCGCTCATGAAGATGTATTATTTATGGGCTTTGGTGCAGAAATAGCTGCTTACATCGCGCAACACTGCTTTGAATACTTGGATGCTCCTGTAAGACGTCTTGGTATGAAAAACGTTGCAGCAGTTCCACACTCACCAATTTTAGAGTCAGTTACTTTGCCGCAGAATCATGATGTATTGAATGCTGCAAAAGAGCTTTTGAGTTTTTAATTATAAGTTTAGATATTTAGGTACTATGAAAACAGATATGTTAATGCCCCAAATGGGCGAGTCGATTGCAGAAGCAACAGTTTCAAAATGGCTTAAAAAAGTCGGTGATACTGTAAAGAAAGATGAAATCATTCTAGAGATTTCTACTGATAAAGTTGACTCAGAAATCCCTTCACCTGCTGCCGGTGTTATAACCGAGATCTTATTTAACGAAGGTGATGTTGTTCCCGTTAAAACTAAAATTGCAGTAATCGATGCAAGTGGTGCCGGTGCATCAGCTGCTCCTGCAGCAAGTGCTCCTGCAAAAGCTGCCGCCCCTGCTGCTGCGGCGCCGGCACCTGCGGCACCTCAAACTAGTAGTGCTCCTGTTGCTAATGGTGATGCGAAAGGATCAAGATTCTATTCGCCTCTTGTTATGAGCCTTGCTCAAAAACATGGAGTATCACTTTCAGAACTTGAATCAATACTAGGTTCTGGACAAGGAGGTCGCGTTAACAAACAAGATCTTCTTCAGTATGTAGAAACTAAACAATCTTCTGGTGGCAAAGCTGCGCCGGCTCCTGCTCAACCTTCTGCACCAGCAGCTGCACGCCCAACAGTTGATGTTCCAAAAATTGATTGGGAAGCAGATGGGTCAAAAGTTGTTGTTATGGACAACATGAGACAGCTAATCGCTGAACACATGGTTAGATCTAAACATACTTCTCCTCACGTTTACTCAGTTCAAGAAATTGATGTAACTAATATTTCAAAATGGAGAGCTAAGCAGAAAAATAAATTCGCCGAGAAAGAAGGATTTAATTTAAGTTTTACTCCATTTTTCCTAGAAGCTGCCGTACAAGGGTTAATGCGTTTTCCATTTATTAACTCATCAGTTGATGGCAAAAAAATTATTCTTAAAAAACACGTAAACCTTGGTTGCGCTGTTGCGCTTGGAAACAGCGGACTAATTGTTCCTGTAATTAAAAAAGCCGAAGAGAAAAACTTTGTAGGCCTTGCTAGATCTTTAAATGATTTAGCAGCGCGTGCTCGTGATAAAAAACTTCTGCCTGATGATATTCAAGGTGGAACATTTACAGTAACTAATCCAGGTGTATTTGGTACTATTATTGGAACTCCAATTATCAATCAGCCTCAATCGGCAATTCTTTGCTTGGGTGCGATTAAGAAAAGACCTGTTGTGATTGATGACATGATTGCAATCCGCGAAATCTGTTATTTAACTCTATCTTATGACCACAGAATTATTGATGGTTCTTTAGGTGGCCAATTCTTAGCATTTATTAGGGATTATCTAGAAGGCTGGGACTTAAATAGACCTCTGTAAATTTCGATGAGAGTTATTGGAGGGTCAGCAAAAGGCGCAAAACTAAAAGCTGTCCCTGGCGACACTACTAGACCTATCTTAGATAGAGTTAAAACAACACTATTTGATATTTTACGGCCAAAAATTCAACAGGCTTCGTTTTTAGACCTGTTTGGTGGAAGCGGTGGAGTGGGGATCGAAGCCCTAAGCCAAGGGGCTGCTAGTTGCATTTTTTTAGACACAGCTGCCCCAGCAGTAGGCGTTATAAAGGACAACCTAGCTCACTGTAAGCTTAACAATAAAGCCGAAGTCAAACAGATGGACGCCTTTACGTTTTTACGTAATACGGCTAAATCCTTCGATTTTATATTCGTTGCTCCTCCTCAATATAAGAATTTATGGATTGAAGCCATGCAAATGATTGCAGAGAGGCCTCATTTAGTTAATGCTGGAGGCCAAATTATCGCGCAGATAGACCCAAAAGAATACGAGGAGCTATCTTTGTCAGTTTTTGCTGAAGCAGATAAGCGAAAGATCGGGAATACATACCTGGTGTTTTATAATAAATGTGGGTGAACAATCGTGCTTGTATATAACAAATTAAAACTTAGAAAAATTTTATCAATATTACTATTTATTTTTGCAGCATGCGGATTATCAGCTTGCAGCTCAAAAGCTCCCCCTGCTCCACAGCCCACCTATTTTAATCACACTGTAAAATTTTCCGGTGAAACTCTAGCCGTAATTTCAGCTTGGTATACAGGGTCAGCTAAAAATTGGGAGCTACTTGCGGCAGCTAATCCCGAGCTAAAACCGACACGAATCAAAATTGGTGATGTGATTAAAATACCAAACGATTTAATTACTAGATTCGAGCCTCTTCCAAAAAAATTACTAAAAGCTCTTCCGGCAAAAGAACAACAAGAAGCTTTATCTAAGTCAGAATCTAAACCAGATGAACAACCAAAACCTGTAGCAACACCCGAAGCACAACCGACAACTACAGCAGATCAAACTCCAGCACCTGCTGTTGCCACGGCAGTAACTTCTGAGACTGCACCAACTAATCCTACTGTAGCGGTTATAACACCGACTCCCGACCCTGCAGACGAAATGGTGCCTGCATTTGAAGAAGACTTAGTCATCGAGCCAACGCCTGAATCTAATCAAGCTGCCGCTGTTGCTACTTTGTCACCCGAAGACAAGGCCAGAGAAGATCTTATAGACGAGATTCTTAGAAAATAACTATAATTCCTCTTAATCTTTTAGGAGGAATATAAAATGGATAGCGCGATACTTCCTGGTTATATGCCAGGATTTGGTAACGACTTCGAGACTGAGTGTTTACCTGGAGCTCTTCCTAAAGGTCAAAATTCCCCGCAAGTTTGTAAGTACGGATTATATGCCGAGCAACTATCTGGATCACCATTTACTGCTCCGCGTGGGACTAACGAGCGGTCTTGGTTGTATCGAATTCAACCTTCAGTTTGTCACAATAAAGATTTTCTAAAGGCGGATCTTCCGTTTTGGAAAACTGCTCCTTGTTTAGACGATCATGACTTACCTATTGCACAACTTAGATGGAGCCCTATGGATGCTCCAACTGAGCCAATAAATTTTTTAACCGGCATTCGCACAATGACTACTGCTGGTGATGTAAATACTCAAACTGGTATGTCTGCTGGAGTGTATTTTGTTAACCAATCTATGATTGATGAATACTTTTACAATTCTGATGGTGAGCTTTTGATTGTGCCTCAAGATGGAAGTCTTTTATTTTTTACAGAGTTTGGAAAAATCGATCTTAGCGTTGGTGAAATTTGTGTAATCCCAAGAGGAGTTAAATTTAAAGTCCAACTTACTTCAAAAACCGCAAAAGGATATATCTGTGAAAATTACGGAGCTAAATTTACTCTACCAAACAGAGGACCCATCGGCGCAAATTGCTTAGCTAATCCTCGGGATTTCAAAACTCCTGTTGCTGCATATGAGGATAAAATTGCTGATAGCACTTTATATGTAAAATGGTGCGGTAAATTCTATAAAACTAAAATTGATCATTCTCCACTAGATGTTGTGGCATGGCATGGAAACTATGCACCATATAAATACGATTTAAGGACTTTCTCGCCTGTTGGTGCGATTTTGTTTGATCATCCAGATCCATCTATTTTTACAGTATTAACTGCGCCATCCGGAGAAGAAGGTACAGCAAATATTGATTTTGTAATTTTCCCAGAAAGATGGCTTGTTGCGGAACATTCATTTAGACCACCTTGGTATCATATGAATATAATGTCGGAATTTATGGGACTAATTTACGGTCAATATGATGCAAAGCCCGAAGGTTTTGCTCCCGGTGGAGTTAGTCTTCATAACTGTATGCTTGCTCATGGACCTGATACCAACGCATACAATCAAGCAACTACTACCGAATTAAAGCCCCATAAATTATCAAATACGATGGCATTTATGTTCGAAACTAGATATCCGCAACACTTAACTAAGTTTGCCGCTAACTCTAAACACATTCAACCTGACTATCGAAAATGCTGGGAAGGATTTCCAAGAAAATTTAACGGCAAACCTTAATCATCATTAATCAATTAATTTGGAAAAAAATTTATGCAAATCCCAATGTCTGCCCTTCAACATATAATGGAAGCAGCAAAAGAAATCAGCAAAGAAAACCCAACTGAGTTTGCTCATGTATCACTTGCACATATAAATGCGCTAAAGCGTATAGCCGAGCGCGGGCATGTTGTTAACACTGTAATTGATGTAGGTGCATCTGACGGCTCATGGTCACTAATGGCAAAAAATATTTTTCCACAAGCCAGGTATCATCTAATAGAAGCAAATCAACACTGGCAGCCAAAACTATCTGCCCTTTGTTCATCTGATTCAAAATTTTCATTTACTCAAGCTGCCGCAGGCCCAACTGATGGCAAAGCATTTTTCCCTGACACATCCGCCGATCCTTATGGAGGAAGAGCATTCGAAAAATCAGCCGATAGTCTATACGAAGTAAATCAAGTATGTATCGACAACGAAATTAAACGATTAA
>JBILET010000041.1:0-8787 GCA_044351935.1 Bdellovibrionota bacterium | reverse complement strand
AATAAATAATAAGTAGTTTCAGCAAGTTAGGTGTTATATAAACCCTAAACAGCTTTCGAGAATACATTCTCTTTTTGTGAAAGGTTCTTTAATCTCATATCAAACGCAACACATGCATTTCTTAAAAATGGTTTTCCTTTAGGAAGCAGGGTTAAATTATCAGATTTAATTTCAACCAATTGATCATCAATCATCTCAGCAAGCTCTGATGTCAGCATCTGTTTTTGCCATGGCAAGATCGGAACAGTAAATTTGGTCATAAAAGTTAGAATCTGACTGCGAATTAATTTGTCTTCTTCTGTTAGTTTATGACCATGAAACGTTGGGATTTTATTTTCACCTATTAGTTTTTTATATCCATCTAAAGTTTTATTATTTTGATGATAACAATCAGGAGTTTCCGAAATTGCACTAAGGCCTAATCCAATTAAAACTGATGATGAATCCTCTGTATAACCCATAAAGTTTCGATGAAGCCTTCCTTCGTTCATCGCAGTAGTTAAACTATCAGTTGGCAACGCAAAGTGATCCATTCCAATTTCTACGTATCCGGCCTCTAGAAACATTTCTCGACCAACTTCAAATAGCTGACGTTTTTCAAGGGAGGTTGGTAAAAATTCTTCAAAGCTTTTTTGCCCTGGTTTAATCCAGGGAACCACAGCAAAACTATAAAATGCAATCCTATCAGGTTTTAATTGAATTACTTTGCGAATCGATTCTTGCATCGAAGATCGAGTTTGCTTTGGTAGTCCATATATTAGATCAAAATTAATTGAGTAATATCCAAGCTTACGAGCCATCTGAACAACATTTTCAGTAAGCTCGTATGATTGAACTCGGTTAACTATTTCTTGCACTTCTGGGCAAAAATCTTGGACGCCTAAACTAATTCTTTGAAACCCATACTTTCTTAAAACATCCAATTGTTCATATGTACATCTTCTTGGATCAACTTCAACAGCCCCCTCAAAATCCAAAGGTCTAGTCATATCCTGACCAAAAATCATAATTAATAATCGCTCAAGATTTTTAGGGCTAAAAAATGTTGGGCTTCCTCCACCCAAATGAATTTTGGTTGGTGCTGTTTGCTTTAACAATGGCACCGAATCACGATACATTGAAAGTTCTTTCTCGATACAATCAAGATATCCATCTTCACGTTCGTGTTTTTTTGTAATTACAGTATTACATCCACAAAAAGTGCATAAACTTTCACAAAACGGAAGGTGTATGTACATTGCGTAATGACTATTTGTCTTCAGCGCAGAGTCTAAACTTTTTAGCCACTCATCTGTGTCAGTTAATCCTGTCCAACATGGAACTGTTGGATAACTTGTATACCTGGGAACCGGAAGATCATATTTGGAAACTAGATCTATAAACTTCATTGCTATAAAGTATAATATTTATAGAGTACTCTGTCTATTAACCTACATACTCAATTGACCGCCACCTAAAGTATCTAAATGTGCCCATTTCACAATTAGTTCTTTTTTATCAATCTTATCCTTAATAAGAGGCCTTTGTAGAAACTCTTGAAATCTTTGGTCTCGTCTTAATACTGCCTTACTAAGCTCTGGGAATGTTTTTGACTTATCTAAATCTTTAGATACTTTTTCTGCTGCACAATCAGAATGAGTAGTAAACAATACTACTTTAACTCCATTAGAAACTGCTAGCTCTAACATCTCGATTTCTGGCAACTCCAAGACCGATCCTGCTGTACGCACCACATAATAATTCTCTTGAGTATCACCGACTAACTCTTCCGTATGAATTCTACCATCCATACAAGATACAAGCGCAACTGTGGGATGTTTGTGCGTTCTTGGAAAAATCTTTCTTACTAAACTTGCATATAAATTACGATTAAAAAGTGAATTTAATATTTGCTCTGGTGTTTGAGTATTGTGAATATCAGACGCTTCATCTTGGAAAAAATATCCCATATTTATAGCAACAGCGCCTGTTATAAATCGCACTTTAGGAATAAACAACAGCGATAATGTATATGTAATTATAAGGGCAAATAATATTTTTTTTATTATGTTCATACAGAACAAAAGTCTAGCAACACAACTATCAAATTGAAATGTTTTTAATACTAGAATGTAAGGCCAGCTAGTGCTGCTTGTGTATGTTGGTAATCAATCTGATTTGAATTATTTAAAACTGGCAATAATGCTGCCCCCTCTTCGACTTCATTAAACGAAAATATTGGCCTTATTGGGGAATTGTTTGAATTATTAAATTCTTGAACTAATTTTGCTGCCTGTTGTATCTGGCTTGGTGTTGAATCAACTACTATCGGAGCGTGTGGATATTGACCACTAAGATCAAAAATTGAAGAAGAATATTGAGCACGCAAACTTGAGTCCCATCCCAATGAAAAAGGCGCAAAAAATGGCAATGATTCGTTAGCGATATTATGCCATTCAGATAAAGATTGATTGACTCTATCAGTATAATTTTGAATTGGAGATGCCTGTGGATCAAATGAAGGCAAGTAGCAGTATCCAGTGGTTGCATCAAAAAGGTTAGATTGCGATGCATTTTTTGCACCCTTGTGATCACAGATTACGGCAACTATATATGGGACCTTCCCCCATTTACTTGTAGCATACTCTTTAAACTCCGAAACTACTTGAGTAATTTTATCGTCACAATTATCAAAACTTAATGAAAATGCACCAAACGCAACAACAGGCCGGCCATTAATGTGCACAAAATTTGGATGGTTAATGGTTCCCATCGAAAGATAATCAACCATCCATCTAGCGGTATCTTTTGTTAAATCAAAACACCTATCATGCTCTTTAAATCCCTCTGGTACAGGAGTAACGACGCGAGCGCGGTTATAAGAGAACATAACCGAAAACGGAACATTCCTATTTAAGCGCAACATAACTTCGTATGGTTTTTTCAGCTCAACAATTTTTTTACCGTTGGCACATCCAACAAATAAATCCCAAAATAATCCTGTTCCAAACTTTGAAGCTAATTCTAAGTGCTGTGACATTACTTCAACATCAGCATCATCCCAATCTTTTTGTCCATTTGGTAAAACAAACTCTTGATGCGTATGACCATCAAAAACCGCTTCTTTTTCTAGATAAAGGTCTCGGTAAGTTTTAAGTTCAACGCCATGCTGTGATGCTCGGCTTTGACGTTGAGGGCAAGACGTACTGTGTGGGTAAAAGTACGCTAAATTAACTGGATCTTGTGATGAAACTTCCATCTACTACTACAACTAAAATCACAATTTATGTGATAAAATAATAGTATACATTTTTATAGATACTAGTAAATTAATATCAAATTTACCATTAATCACTAGTCTAAAGTGCGGATTTCAATAGTAACTATAGTAAAAGTATCCAATAGAAAATTATCGAATTTTATAGTTAACAAATCTAGTTGCACGAGCTTGCTCTGCTGCAGAATCCAGATTTTGTTTCGGCATTTTTAGCGACGCTTTACGTTCAGACGGAGCTGGATGAGTATCACTCCATCCACCTTTGGACTGACCATGAACTCTATTTAACTCATCGAGCATCAGCGAAAGACCCTTAGCGGAATAATTAGTTTTAGTAAGTAATTGAGCAGCAAACGCATCAGCTTCATATTCCTGTGTTCGGCTGTAACCCTTATTCATTAAAGTATCAAATATTTGATCAACAGATCCTGCAAAGTTATCTGCCAAAGCAGTTAACTCCGAAGGCCCAAACGCATTTAAAGCTTCTTTGCCTAACATCAAAGTTGCTTCATTTATTCTGGCATTAGATATAGCGTTAATACCATGACCCAATGCAACATGACCTATTTCATGAGCCAAAACCGACGCTAATGCATCTTCATTTGGAGCAATCTTAAGCAGTCCTTTTGATATAAAAATAAATCCACCAGGAGCAGAAATAGCATTAACTTCTTCTGTATCAATAACAGCAAAATGATATCCACCAAATATTTCTGGCCTACTAGAACGAATAGCCAAAGCATTCCCAATCAAATTTACATATTTAGTCAATTCTGGATCTGCTTTATACAAAGGGTATTTTTGCAAAATTAAAGCTGCTACCCCTCGGCCAAGATAATATTCCTGTTGAGCACCAAGCCCCCTTGAAGCATCTTTAATTTTTTCTGCAGCGTTAATAACAGTATCGACTTGACTACTAGTCACCACTCCAGTCGAATCAATTAAGCGAGCTTTTAAATTCTTAGAACTTCTAAGATCATCAAGATCAAGGCTAGGCCAACCAATTACAGCAATCAAAGACAAACAAACAACAAAGATAATAAATTTATTTTTCATTTAATTTACCTTCGTTAAGAAAAGCATAAAATTCATCATTATTTACTCTGTAAGACTCAACAGCATCAACAACTGAATAATCGAGCCCCTTAGAGCTAGCATACATTTTTTCAACTTTGCTATTAAATCCTTTCCCTGCAAGAGACACAGATAAAGTATCAACTTTACGATCATAGTTTTTATTACCAGCACTAAGAGTAATTTTTCTTTTTGTTACAGAACCAACATGAACATACCCTTCCTGCTCGCCAGATTTAACTCTTAACCAAGACTTATCATTATCAGCAGTAGAAATAGCAGTTAAAGGAGCACCATATTCTAAATTCGCAATAACTTTTCCCCAATATCTAGGTTGATCTCGCAAAGATGACTGCTTAACTTGAATATATAAAGGTGAATTTTCTGAGTGTAAGTTTGTAGAACTTAGAACTATCAAAACTACCGCAATAAAAGCGGCTAAAAATTTTTGCATTGAAAAGAGCCTCCATTTGAAGAGCACATTATGGCCATAAAGTTACCCTTAAACACCCCCAACTTCAATAAATTTGTAGTAATACTAAAGAAATATGAGTGGATTAATATGGCCGAGTAGAAGAACCTCAATTTAAGTTATTAAGCAATTGATGGGGCTTGAAATTGCGTGCGAGGACAGGAGTCCGAGTAGCAATTTCAGAGCGACGAGTGCACAGGATGTGCACGAGGAAGCGCCCCCAGCAATTGCTTAATAACTTAAATTGAGGTTCTTCCCCCGCCCAATTAAAACCACTAAGCAATCAACAAACTACCCAAATCAAGCCGTCGAGTATACATAGCCAAAGGATCCATCAGGATTCTTAGGCCATTGGTCCTCAGGCTTATCCCAATATAATTCAATCCCATTCCCATCAGGATCACTAAGATACAAAGCTTCACTAACCCCATGATCACTAGCACCGTCTAAATGAATCCCAGCATTCTGTAATCGCCGATAAGCATCAGCAAGTGAAGCTCGAGTCGGATACAAAATGGCAACATGATAAAGCCCAGTAGTTCCACTAGCCGCAGGACTACCATTTTTACTTTCCCAAGTATTAAGACCAATATGATGATGATACCCACCTGCAGATAAAAACACTGCATCAGCTCCCAACTTCTGAGTAACCGAAAATCCTAATACATCACAATAAAATTTTAATGATCGATTTATATCAGACACTTTTAAATGAACGTGCCCAATTCTTACTTGAGGATCAATTGATGAATTATTCATAACTAAAATTTACTATAACACAAATAAAAAAAGGAGCTGATTAACAGCTCCTATAATTTTTCAGATAAATTACATCCTGATAAAATCAGAATGGAATATCATCATCATCAAATTGAACAGATGCAGCACTAGCAGCAAGCTGATCCGCACTTGGCAAGCTATCTAACATAGAGCCTCCAAAACTTTCACCACCTACTGCTTCTTGATAAGTAGAAGCTCCACCTTGCGCACCTTTAGCACCAACAAATTGTACAGTGTTGGCAAGGATTTCAGTTGTCCAACGATCTTTTCCTTCTTTATCCTGCCATTTTCTAGTTTGAAGCTTGCCTTCAATAAAAGCTTCGCTGCCTTTCTTTAAATACTTAGAACAGTTTTCAGCAGATTTACCTAACACAACTATATTGTGCCATTCAGTAGCATCTTTCCATTCACCACTTGCAGCATCTTTTCTGCGCTCAGACGTGGCAAAGCTAAAAGAACAGATCGGAAATTGTTGCGCCGTATAACGAAGCTCCGGATCTTTGCCTAATCGGCCCAGAAGAATTACTTTATTTACTCCCATAATTTACACCCTAATAAATTCACAAAAATTAAACACTTATAACTTAAGTAAGCTTTGTATCAAGCTACTTATCTGTACTATTTCGCGATGTAACCGACAAAGTTTCCAATTAATTACACAGCGCGGTAAGATTTAACTCCGTTAAAGCTATATAATCCTAGCAGTGTTCACTTGAAACTTCCATAAAAACCGTTAAAGATGACACTTAAAACTATAAATATGAAAGTACGTATCACAGATTTACCCTTAGAGGGCCTAAATATCCAAGAGCCTCTTAACATAGAGTCACTAAATGCACGCTTACAAGACGACCAAAAGTCTCCTTTTTCTGTGCTTGAAGCCCCAATTGCCAATATCCGCATACTTCCGTTAGGACAAGACGGTGCTCAAGTATCTGGATTTATTACGGCTTCTTATAAGCAGGAGTGCTCACTATGCCTAGAACCAGCCGACAGAAATGTAAAACTGCCGGTAGAATTTCAAATCCGCATAAAACCTACCGATGCTGATAGTAGTCAAGATTTCGAAGATGACGTAGGTATGGTTTTTATTGAAGACGAAACAGCGATTCTTGATGAGACCTTAGAAGAAATATTTATACTTTCACTAGACTTGTTCTGGCACCCCTCATTTAATAAAGACAAAGATTCAAAAGAACGATGCGCTATTTGTAAAAAGACTCGAGAGCAAATAGGCATAGCTGATGCGGCGCCAAAATCAACTCTTGCAGATTTACTAGCGCAGCCGAATGTAAAAAGTAAGTTTAGTAATAATTAATTATTAAAGCTTAATTGACCAACAAAGCGTAAAGCATTGATTTTATCTTGTATTTAACCTATTATTGGTGACTTCTGCGCGGGGGTGGTGAAATTGGCAGACACGCTAGACTTAGGATCTAGTGCCTTTGGCGTGGGGGTTCAAGTCCCCCCTTCCGCATTTCTCTAAGATAACAACCTTTTAATATTATCCTAAAAAATCTAGGTTATCTTCTACGTGACTAACCGTGCCGTCTTTTTCGATAACGACAACGTGCGGAAGGCTGTCCCCCTTAGCGTTTAAATACGCTTCATCATACTCTTCATTGCCAGACATCATGTGTTCTAAAGAAAACGCATCTGATTCAATAATTTCTTCTTTAACTTTTGAAAGATCGTTAGATGAATTTAAATTTGCTGCGATAAAAACAGTGCTTGTATCTTTTCTGTTAATAAACTGCTGCGCAATCGTATCAAGCTTAGCCATCGCCCTTCGTGATGCTCCGCACTGAGTATTCCAAAACAAGATAACTTTCCTCTGTCCCGGATAAGTCCTTATGGTTACAGGGCTTCCATCTTCAAGCCTATACATTCGAAACGTAGGCGACTCATATCCGACTAGTATTTTACCTGGCAAAGGAGCACTACACCCGTATAAACAAACAGAAAATAAAAAAAGTATAATTTGTAAATTTAATTTACCAAAGTTCATCTATCTTTACTGCTCTGCTTAATTATCCACAATTCATCTTCGTAGGCTTTCCTAACTTCTGGATCTTTTTCAGCTTCATAACTAGCTCTAACTAACTGAAGGACAGAAGTATCATTAATTGTTGCAAGACTTTTGATAGCATAAATTCTCATTGCAGGATTATCCGAAGATAATAACGAAACCATCGCATTACCTGGTATTTTTTGTTTAAATTCATCTAAAAGAAATTTTATAAAACTTTCATTTTCAGATCCCAGTAGGATAGAAAACAATTGATCGTTGTCGTTTAATTTATTTAGAACAGAAGTAACTTTTTTCAAGAATTCATGCTCTTTAGGAGCAGTAGAAGTCATAAGACCTAGCAATGGCCCCCACTCTGCCCTAGTATCCCATTTATAGCGCTGCAACCATTGAATAAACGATACCACATTGGTGCGTGAACTTTCTTTTCCAGCAACATACTCAATTGTTTCAGACATTAACTGATCGGATAAATCAGGGATTAATAATATTCCACCTAATATCGAAACCGCTTCAGGATGCAGCCATGCACCAAGCTGTTCGATGTCTCCTAAGTATACTTGCCCCTGCAGTAGACGGCTTATTACTCCTAGCATTCCTTCAGGTAAAGGATCTTCTAGCGATAGTGGTCTTAACAAAACATCACCCGCTGGACCAAAAGCAGATTTCTGCACTGCGACATTAACAAGAACTTTCTCGGGGAATTTATCTCGAGCTAACTCGGTAGTGACAAGCCAATTTAACTCTTGAGGGGTAAATGTTTCAAACTTTTTATTAAACTCATTTATGTATGCATAGTAACAACTTGGAGCAATGGATAACGATGCTAAAGCAGAAACATATTCAGGAACAGGTTTTTGAAGATAATCAGATACCATCGTTCTAGCTGATTGTTCGTACTCTTTTGTGCTTTCTTTTGCGTCAAGAATAAATCCAGTAAGAAGTCTTAAAGCTAACTCTTTATTAATTGCGTATGTACGCTCCAAAAGTTCTGCTCGAACTGAATTAGGCGCAGTACCATCTATTGATTTCAGTATAATCGGATACTCTGGTGGTAACGACATAGGATTAGTGCCATCAATCCAAATCCTAACAACAGTTAGAGGATATTGAACTCCTAATCTTTCGGCGCGCTTTAATAGCGAAGATTCAGCTAATAATCTTTCTTTTGTGGAG
>JBILET010000039.1:0-8817 GCA_044351935.1 Bdellovibrionota bacterium | reverse complement strand
CATAGGAAAAATTCCATCTACGTCTGATGAGGCACCAACTGTATCCCCTACACAATCATCACCAAAGCAAAAAGTATAGCTTTGAGAATTCATATTTACAGTTGATTGATTATTTGTATTTCGGTAAGTGCCTAAATTTATAAAAACTGGTCTAAAAGCATTTAGCTCCTCAACAGCTTTTGCAGGAGTATCTAATTTATTAAAAAATTGGTTGGCCTGTGCAGAATCTTTAAAAGTTATATTTGCAATAAATGAGAATTCATTTTCCGTGCAGTTAATAATACTCCTTGAAGTTCCGCTTAATATTTTTTCCATAGCACTCGGTAAATCTTGGCAACCATCGACATAAAAAGGAATCAGCTTGTTTGGATCTAATGTTTTTGTTGGTGTCGGAGGAATAGTTGGGGTAATAGTTGGCGTATTATTTGCCGTAATTGTGGGGGTCGAAGTAACTGTTGGCGTCCCAGAAGGTTTTTGAGTAGGTGTTCCCGTTAAAATTGGAGTATTAGTTGATGTCGGTGTGATAGTTACACTTGCTGTTGTTGTAGGGGTAGGATTAGCAGAATTAATAGATGAATTTCCCACACCTAATCTTGTCGCAAACCGAACATCAATTTTGCTAAAGATGGCGGGTACAATATTGGAGCCAGTACCAAATCGATACTCTACGTGTAAAGGATTAATTACATGTGAAGGAGAAGCTAGAAACTGATAACTAACAGGATTTATTTGATTACTACCATAATATACTGATAAAAATATTTGCCCACTTCCAATCCTACGTAAAACGGCAGCAGCTTCTTGCCTTCCTTGCTCACAAATTTGACTTCTATCATTATCAACACATGTTTCTAGGTGGGGATTATTTGGACATGAAATATCAACATTAGCTCTGACTATCCCTGTATTATTAAGTTTATTATTATTTTCTAATTTCGATTGAACCGAGTGAGTAAATGTTAAATGATACTTACAGTTCTTACCTCTACCATTATCTTCATCATCATTGCCATCATTAGACGTTGGTACTGTGGTTGGTGTAGTTCCTACTATTGGCGTTGCAGTATTAAAAGGAGTGGGGAATGGGGTATTAAAAGGCGTAGGCAGAGGAGTTCTAGTTGGAGCTATTATTGGAGTACTTGTGAATGTTGGTGCACTTGTGACAGTAGGTACAATAGTAGCTGTAGTTTTTGGGGTAGAAGATAAAGTAGGCAGTGGAGTTTGACCACCGTCATTTGGTGTTGCAGTTTGTGTGGGTTGAATAGTTATTTCTGAATTAACTGTTGCAGTAAATGATGCCGTAGCAGTAGGGTTAGCTGTATTTGTAACTTCTGGAGTCGCAGTAGCGGTAACAGTTTCCTCGGGGAGAGGTGTAGATTCTAAATCTTCATTAGGATCCGTAATTAGTTCAGGCTTTTTGGTAGCAACTACAGGGGCTTTCTGAGCAAATACAGACTCAGATATCATATAAAATATTAATGATAGAATAAAAATTTTAACTAATGAATTTAGAAGAATTTTAATTATCACTTTATAATCCTTGAATCAAAAAGTATGGATCCATTACCTTTGTCTATGTCGATCTTGGTTTGATTTTTAAGATTTTCTAATGGACGAAGTTCTGCTACAACGCTCCATTCCTCAATAGGAGGATCTTGCAACATAAAACGTCCAAAGCCGGTTAAATCATCTATTTTACATACCGCATCGCCCTCTTTAAGTGGTCTTTTAATATCTATTCTATTCGTATCACCATCTACGGTTGCAATTCTTTTATAGATCAAATGCGATTGATTAGTTCTAAAGTTTCTTACGTACTGTTCCCCGATATCGATTCGTCGAGATGGTCTTTCTCCGTTTAATACATCTAAGCCAGGATCTAATTCATTAAGTTTGGTCAAGAAGGGATTACCAAAAAAAACATGATATGTTCTAGGAGAGCCATATCCAACTGAATTTCTAATTTGCCGAGTATTTACATTGTCTGTAAAATGAACAAAGCCTGGTATTGTTATATCTTTATTAGGTAAAAATCCGACGCAAAGTCTTTCCCATTGAACAGTAATTAACTCAAAGTCATCACTGAATAAACCATCCTCATTATTGAAAAACATTTCCCTAGAAATAGACACTTTTGGTTGAGTATTTCCTATAACATATGGTTTTCCAATACATCTAAATTTAGTTGCACCTTTTGCATTAGTTTGTGGCTCCGGAATATTTATCTCTGATACTACAGATGGCTTAGAAACTTGGCCATCGGGGGACAACATTCTAGCGAATACTTCAAAATTACCCGGTGTCAATTCTGTTGTTATGCACTCGGCGGATTGATTCATGACATAATCAAATTCTTCTGGGTCCACAATACAAATAGGTTTAAAAATGGCGCCTTCAGTTTTTCTTCTGGCAAAGAAAATAAATCCTGCTTGAGAGGCAAGAGGCTGCAATTCAACCGAAGTAACTAGCCTAGTAGATGGTAAAAAATCATCCTCATCGACTTCTACAGAATCAAAATATACTTCAACTTTGGTAGGAACGGGCAATTCAATATCTTCAATACCATTTTGAAAGGCATTTGAATCACATAAAGCTATGTTGGCTGGAATAACAAGTAAAATAAATATATAAAAATAAATTTTCTTAATCATAATAGACTGCTAATTGTGTCAGACATATGGCTAGCTTTTGAAATTTTCTGGGCATTTTCAATCATATTTAAGATTTCATAATCTGCGTATTTCTTTAGCTCTTTATCAAATTTTCTTCTAAGCTTTACTACACCATTAGTATTTGCCGCACATGTTCCAATATATTGCAACATTTTAGAACCAATATTTGTCAACGATCTTCCATCTGTATATGAATTAAAAGGAACTTCATCAATACTCATAAATAAATGTTGCGCAGTTTTATCTTTAATAATTGGAATAAATTTATATTTCCTCGAATTACCATCTATTGCTTCTATATTAAGGACAGGTTTTGGTGAATGATCTTTTTTTGTAGGTGTATGAAATCTAACTTCTATTTTTGGAGTAGAAGTATTTGACGGTGTAACCTCAAGCTTAGCTTTTTGAGAACCTACTTTACCGTACTCAAAAAGCTCATCAATACTGTTAGTTTTTTTAGCTAATTTTTCCAACGTTACATAGCCAATTGTAGTATCTCTATTTAATACTCCTTGATAATGGAGTCTAAAATATCCTGCCCCATCATCATATTGTTCGACCATATTACTAGTAGAGGGAGCAAAGGTTTTTATTCTTAATCCTGTTTTATCATCTATGTAGTATGTTTGGCCTTTATTTACGTTGTCCTTTATTTTCGATATTTGGTTAATATTGATAGGAAATTTTACTCCATCAATAAGTTTTTGTACTGCATTATCAATTAGAGAAGGATTAACATCCACTTTTTTAATAATACTTTCCATTCGATCGATCATTTCTTTGAAATTATCATCGCTTAAAGCATATAAACTTCTATTTTTTTCGATCTGGTATTTAACGACTTTCCAACTTTCAGAATCTAGCGATTTTGCCCCAATTATTCCAATTATAGAGCCTTGTTTTGGATAAAATAAGCTACACGGTCTTTCGTTATTTTTCTGTGCAAAGCTAGGTGAAACAAAAAATGAATCAAATCCTATTATTGATGCAATTTTAGGTTTACAAGGATTAACCAAACTTTTAATAACTGATTTTTTTTGTCCATAGGTAAAGCCAGAGTTGAGTGATTTTTTTGTAGATATACTTGGACTACCAAGGCTTTTAGTATTATTTCTAGTTCTAAATACTTTTGCACCGCCTTCTAATATTTTTACATCATCAGACTGTATCTTTAGTAAATTTTTAAAAGCTTTCGTTGCAGGTTTTGCTAGAGTTGAAACAGTAGAAATCAATGCAACGTCTTCAACCAATTGTTCAACATAAGTTTCTCCAAGTTTAATAAAACCATCAACCATTGCTTTCCCAACAGCATCACGTCTGGTGTCGTTTTTACTACTCCAAAGCGTAGATCTCAGAGAAGACCATTTTTTAATAAAGGGAAGAACCTTAGATTTTTCAAAAGTATGATATTGAGGGCCCTTAAGAGCAATTGGACTATTATCTTCAAGGTACTTTAAATCTTTAAAAAATATATTTTTTAGGATTTTTTTATCAGATGGATGCCAACAAATAGGTAAAGTGATGGCATGATTTGGATTTAATTTAAGGGTATTCTTGCAATAGCCATTATTCATGGCTCTATCTAACGCACCTTGTAATGACTCCGGTACGGCATTTGGTATATGATAAGTTGTAAAATAGCCTTCTCCAATCATAAATAATGTTATTAATCTAGAGACATTACTCATGGAAGCTAATCTACTTTGACTTTCAAAAAACGCTGCTTTATCTGCTTCAAAATAACCTTTAAAAATTGGTTGAGAGACTTGAAGAACCGTTATAATCCAAGCTACTTTTTGAGCAGCCGATGCGCCTTTAGACAAAGCCTGAACACCAGCTTTTTTACTTAAAGGGCCAAGTTTATCTGCAATTTTATTTATCCTACTAATCTGACTTTTTGAAGCATACTCCTGTAGTTTCGTACCTGCTTTAACTGATAAGTTAGCCAGATCTACAGTTCCTTTTGATTGTGAAAATGGGTCTGCCCAATTTCTCTTAAGAAGTAATCCCCAAAATCCACCTAAATAATAATCAATATCTTCATCAGCTAATCCTCCTTTTGTTAAGAAATCTGGATCAGAAATTAAATTCATATAATGAGCAATTCTGTTTAAATAAGGAGCGCGGTTATTCTTATTGAGCTCTTTTTGGACATTATCTGCTATTTCCATGTAGACACTATCAAGTTTGGTACTTTTATTTACCTTAGCAACTGCATAGAAAGGGTAAATTCTTTGTTTTTTAGAAGTTGTGTTAGCACTATCTTTTGCCAGTACAGCTTTATTTTCACTTGAACTATAACTTTGGTTTAAATCTTCACTATTTTCTTCGATGTCATCCCAAAATGTGTCTTCTAAAAACTTACATCCCAACTGAAGCTCTGATTCTTTTAAAAGATTAGTAATATTATCTTTAATCCACTGAGAATCTGAATCAAGTTTATCTAAATTGAATTGGTTATATTGATCTGCAATAGAAATTTCAAATAAACTGATAACTTCATTTATTATTGAATTATTTTGCTCCCAAAATCTTTCTCTGGAGTTTTCATATTCCTCAGAGTTAAAACAGTTATCGTATGAAAAATATTTTTTATCTCTTAGAGCTTTGATTAGCAAATCAAAAACTATTGGATGGATATCCTTTCTTTTCGCCTCAGATAAAATTGAGCTAGATTCAATTATGGTTATATATTTATCGTAGTCTTTTGTATCTACAGAGTTTGCACTAGAAGATAAGTTATAAAAAATATTCTTAAGTAAATTCTCTGAAGTTTTCTCTAAGTACCATTCAGTTTGACTCTGATTATCATCGATCTCTTCACTGTTTGTATTTGGGCTATTAGAATTATCTACTTCAGGAGGTATTGTAGGAGTATTTATGTCATTTAAATTATTTGGGCTTTCAGTTGAGTCTTTTTGGGCATTTCCCAAGGATTTTAAGTTTTCAATTGGGGTAAAAGTAGTTCCTCGAATAAGCCTAGATAAATTACGTTGTATTCTCGAGATTTCTCTGTTTCTAGCTTTGCCATTCTTTTTTAAATTATTTAAAGAAGATTTAGAAATTGAAGCTGTTGAAACAATTACTATATCTTTTCCACCACTTCCAGCAAAAAATTGGATTTTCTGATTAGATTCTAAAAGTAGAAAATTTGCAGAGACAAACTTTCGGAATTTTTTATTAGCAAGATTAATTAAAGATAAAGCTTGTTTTTCTAAATTTAACTTATCTAAACTGAATTTATTATCATATGAAAAATTAGTATCTTTTCTATTTCTTTGAGTCAGTTTTTTATACAAATTAGAACTGACATTCTGAGTATCTGATAAATCTTCAGCAGAAACCGAAAAGTCCTTCAATCCTTCTCTATAATGACGAGGAAGTATTTTAGCTATTTGGCTGGATAAAGTAGATACACTTTTTTCGGTGAAAAATAAATTTTGAGAACTTCTTATATCATCAAAAATCAAGTTACTAGATGCAAGCCTACCTGAATTACTATCATCAATTGGTACTGCAATTAATAACGATATTGAAGCTACTATCAATAAAATAACTAATAGTTTGCGGTTTAATAAAATCATAAAACATCAGAAATAGGACTAAGAATTAATCGTAACAAAATTAAAATTCCTAAAGAGTAAATTTAATGTTATCTGTTAAGGGAGTAACAGCCTGAAATCTTTAGATATTTCTAGCTTTAGAAATCGTCACTAACTTACTGCGTTACAATACAAAGGTACGCAAAATTACATATTCGACTTGTGTGCACAGTCCGGTATTTACTTTTTCTTGCATGCTTGGTCGACACCGCAATTCTTCTGGGACTAAACATATTTAAATACAGTATAAAAGATGATAGTAGGAGTTCTTAGGTACTAAGTATAATTAGGTGGCAATAAGATAAAAAAACAAAAGGTACAAAAAGATAATTCAGCTCTGAGTTTAAATCTAAATATAGCTGACACTTAAAACTATCTGTCATCCCACAGAATGTGGGCGCATATATTCCTCCATACCCGTATGCATCTTTTACTCTGTAAAACGTATGTCGGCTAAGGACAATAACATTCCGCGATTTACTCCCGAAGGTCTACTACTTAATCACCCACTCTGTACTCAGCAAGCTTGTTCCGCAACGTACGCACACTAATACCTAAAAGCTTAGCCGCTTGTGTTCTGTTTTCTCGGCAGCTTTTTAGCGTTTCCATGATTAAAGCTTTTTCAACTTGGTGCACAGTCAAACCGCTTCGAATGTATGTTATGGAATCCTCTGATGATGTTGAAGTAGCTTCCATACTGCTTTCATTTTCTTCATCAGAGTTAGCATCTAGTAAATCATCAGAATCGGTTTCAGCTTTTGGCGCTTCACGAATTACTTCAATCTGTTCAACTAGCGAAGCTGGAGCACTTGTATTCAAAAGGAAATCACTTTCCTTAGGAGTTCTTCCACCACATAAGATTGCACCACGCTCGATTGCGTTTTGTAGTTCACGTACGTTTCCTGGCCATGGATATTTTTCTAGCGCTTCCATTACGTCAGCAGGAATTTCAAGATCTTTTCCTAAGAACTGTTTAATAAAATGTTTAGATAAAAGTCTTATATCTGATTTTCTTGATCTTAAAGATGGCAGTGTTAAAGGAATTACATTTAAGCGATAAAATAAGTCTGCCCTAAACCGCCCTGCTTTTACTTCTTCTTCAAGATTTCGGTTAGTAGTTGCAACTACACGCACATCGATAGGAATTGGATTAGATCCTCCTACTCTGTCGACTTCGCGCTCTTGAAGTACACGTAAAAGTTTTGCTTGCAGTTGTAATTCCATTTCTGAAATTTCATCTAGTAAAATAGTTCCACCTTGAGCTAACTCGAACTTACCAATTTTTTTCTGTTGTGCCCCAGTAAAAGAACCTTTTTCGTGACCGAATAATTCACTTTCAAGAAGCGAATCTGGAAGAGCAGCACAGTTTACAGCTATAAACGGATGATTTGCTCTTGGGCTAGCTGTGTGAATTAACCTAGCTATTAATTCTTTACCAGTTCCTGATTCACCTTGAACCAAAATTGTAGCGTCACTTTTAGCAACACTTTCTGCTACTTCAAGCACGCGTATCATCATCGGATCATTTGTGATGATTGGTCTGTTTTTAGCAGATTTTTTTGATTTTGGATTTTTCGATTCTAATATTTCTGCTGGATCTAAGTTTAATACTCGTTCAACTACACGCTCTAAATCAGTATTTGAAAAAGGCTTTGTAATAAAATCTGTTGCACCAGCTTGCATAGCTTCTACTGCTTGAGTGATTGTTCCATATGCAGTAATCATTATGACAGGAGTTAGAATGCTTTTTTCTTGCATTGCTTTCATTAGCTGATCGCCTGTTAGCTCGGGCATTCTTTGGTCAGAGATAACTAATTCAAATGTACGCTCTTCTAATAAATCAAGCGCAGCTTTTCCGTCACCCACGACAGTTACATCGTAGCCTTGACGCATTAGGCATGCTTTTATAGCAAGCTGCATTTGTGGATCATCATCTGCTACTAGGACGCGAATTTGACTATTCATAACTATTCTCTCCTCCGTGGAAAAGTGATCGTAAATACAGCACCATTATCGTTAGATGCAGTAATCGACCCAAAGTGTTGTAAAACTAATTGTTTAACTATTGATAAACCAAGTCCTGTTCCTTCATTTTTTGAAGTAACAAATGGCTCAAATAATGTTTGTAATAATTCAGGTGAAATTCCTGGACCATTATCTTTGATTACGAGTTGGATTTTTGAATCCTTTTCATTTGAATCAGTAACATCAGTTGTTTGAACTTTGATTTGCCCTTGATATTTTGTAGCCTGCAAAGAATTTAATATTAAATTATATATAATTTGTCTTAATGCAGTATCTGCACCCATCATGTATGGTGTTGCCTGCAAATCTAATTCAAAAAAAGCTGTATTAGAGTCGTTTCTAGGAAACGATAGAAGTTGCTCTTGAATAATCGAATGTAAATTTACCGGAGCAAATTGTAATTTTTTATCTGCTGAAAACTGCAAGATATTTGTTACTACGTTTTCAAGTCTTACAATACTTGTATCAATTTGTGTCACTAATTGAAGGGAATCAGGACGATTATGCAAATCACTATT
>JBILET010000037.1:0-8879 GCA_044351935.1 Bdellovibrionota bacterium | reverse complement strand
GTTATGGGACTACGCGGCAAGCAACTTAAAAGAGAAATAATTAAAGACACAGCTTTGCAAACTGCGTTTTCATTATATGCATCTACGGTTAAAGCGTTGGGATTAGGAGAATCAAGCAGTAGTCTAAAAAAACATCAAGATATAGTTGATGCAATCCTAGTAGGGCATGTGGCAGTATCAAGAATTAATTCAGCAATCAAAACAGGAGTTCCAGTTGAAACTTGTTTCTAGAAAATTTATTTCGATAATCACTGCAATGTTAATGGGAGTAAGTTTTACTAACGTCTTGTTTGCTCAAACAAGACAAAATGTCGTTGATGATCATATTGGAAAAGTTCCCCAACTTACGATTTGCTCCCAGAATCTAAAAAACTATTCCAGTTTACCAGGACCAAGAACTGATAAAGAAACAGCATTAATAAAAAGGTTTCTACAAGTATCGTGTGATGTGATAGCAGCACAAGAAGTAATTGGAAGTGATGAGGCTAAAGCTACCAATAACCTTGAAAGACTTGCTGTGTTGCTAAAAGCTTCTTCAGGTCGAGAATTTGTTGTTAAAGCTGGTGAGCTTAATGATGCTTCGCAAAGAGTAGGATTTTTGGTCGCGACTGACCGAGCCGAGGTTGTTAACACTGTTACGTATCGCAAATTGTTGCTTCCTAAATTAGATGAAGCACAAAAACCAAGAGTATTTGTACGAGCTCCTTTAGAAATTCAAATATCAGTTAAAGGTCGAAACGATTCTATTGATAAACAAATATCCTTAGTGAATTTTCATTTTAAATCAAAAAGTAATGGTAAAGATGATCCAGCTTTGTTGCAGTGGGAAACTTACCGAATGGAGATGGCTGAAGGTTTAAGAAGAATAATAATTAGCAGGTATGGTAAATCTATTTTAGAAGGCCAGCCCGTGATTTTGATAGGGGACCGTAATAGTCATTTTGATACCGCCAGTGCAAAAATCCTTGAAGGCACTTTAACACTAGATAATTTTAAAGGTCAGGCAGGTTGTAGACTTAATAAAAGAGGGGCTCCACTTTGTCAAAGTGATATTCAAAAACCAATTGAGTTTTTAAGCGTAATAACTTCGGATCCTGAAACTTCAAAGTTACCAGGAACTTTCAAATACAATAAAACATATTCATTCTTGGATGATATTTTGGTTCCTCCTCGAAGTGCTGGGTTCTTTCGTGAAAACTCAGCTGTTGAGGGCAACTATGATTCGGGGATTGTTTATGATCATCAAGATGCTTCGGATCATGCGATGATTTATTCTCGGATGTATTGGTAGTTTTAAATATCATCTCCTAGTGGTGGGGGAATCTAGAAAATTTTCAGATATATACAATTTGCGGGGGCGCTCGGCGCGAACATCCTGTTCGCTTTGTCGCTGCAGAAATTGCTACTCGGACATCGTGTCCTCGCACGCAATTTCAAGCCCCGCCAATTGTATATATCTGAAAATTTTCTAGCTTCTACTAGGCGATGTTTATCAACGTGTCGTAATAAGTTTTATTTGAAGTGTTCTAAGCGAATGATTATTACTTCGCATAGTAGAAGTTTAATTAGAATTATATATGTTGATTTGGGGGACTTGAAATTGCGTAGCGAGGACATGAGTCCGAGTAGCAATTTTTGCAGCGACAAAGCGCGCATGGATGCGCGCGCCGAGCGCTCCCCCAAATCAATATATATAATTCTAATTAAACTTCCCCCACTAGGCAGCATCACTGTCCTAAGAAAAACACGCACAAAAAAAATAATAAAATTTAGCGTCACAATCTAAAAGCTCCCCACAAATCGTTCGATAGTTTTCTTAACAGAAGAGAGTAGCGCAAAGGTGGGTAGTTATTTGCGTTAGAACTAAAAGCGGGAGGAATGCAGTATGATACGGTTTGTTATTACGTGTTTATTTTATACGACAATAGCCAGATGGGGATATAGCGAGATATCGATGATGTTCCCAGATGTGGTTCCGTATCTGAACCATGCGATAGAAAAAATTCAAATCCCAACTCATGACACTTGGTCAAGAGCCTCAATAGAAGAGTATGTAGACGAAGCAAGACTAGCTTTGTTAGAAGCGAGGGACTCAATCGAAGAGCTTAAGGAGACTATCCGCGAGGTTCGGCAGAGCTAAAAAACTCTGCCGAAACCTTGACGCGGTTTTTCGGTAAATAAATTACCGAAGAAGGGGAGCAATAACTAAAGCTAAGATTGATACTAGTTTAATTAGAATGTTAAGTGCTGGACCAGAAGTATCTTTGAAAGGATCTCCTACAGTATCACCAACTACAGCAGCTTTGTGAGCATCTGAACCTTTTTTCTCGCCAGCAACTAGACCTTGCTCGATAAACTTCTTAGCGTTATCCCACGCTCCACCAGCGTTAGCCATAAAGATTCCAAGAATCACACCAACTACTGTTACACCAAGAAGGAATCCTCCTAGAGCTTCAGCTCCAAGAATAAATCCAACTGCTACTGGGCTTGCGATTGCAAGAATTCCAGGAAGCATCATTTCGCTTAGTGCTGCACGAGTTGATATAGCAACACATTTTTGAACGTCAGGTTTGACGCCTTCACGGCCTTCAAGAAGACCAGGGATTTCGCGAAACTGTCTTCTGATTTCTTCAACCATCAGTCCTGCAGCACGTCCTACAGAGCTCATAGTGAAAGCAGCTACTAGAACAGGGATGATAGAACCAAGGAATACTCCAATTACCAATGATGAGTTTGTAATTGAAAGATCTACAGTCTTATTACCAGCCGATATTACTTGAGCGTATGCTCCGAACAGCGAAAGAGCAGTTAATCCAGAAGCACCAATTGCAAATCCTTTACCGATTGCAGCAGTAGTGTTTCCGATTGCATCAAGTTTGTCAGTGATTGCTCTGGTTTCTTCTCCTAGTCCTGCCATCTCAGAGATTCCACCAGCGTTATCAGCAATTGGTCCGTATGCATCAATTGCCATTGTAATAGCAACAGTCGAAAGCATCGCAACACCTGCTAGAGCAGAACCGTACACGCCACCAAAGTAGTGTGAAATCCAAGTTGCAACTACAATTAAGATAACAGGGATAGCACAAGAATTTAATCCAACTGATAATCCAGCGATGATGTTTGTAGCTGGACCAGTTTTGGAAGCGTTGCAGATTGTAAATATTGGTTTAGACGCAGTGTAGTATTCACTAACAAATCCGATACCAAGACCAGCAAGTGCTCCGATTAACAATGTGAAGAATAAAGAAAACTTCACACCAGGCATAAAGAAGAAATATAAGAACGCAAATCCTAAGTAAATTAATGTAGCAGCAATAGTTACGTTCCGAAGTGCTGCAGCAGGCTCGCCTTCTTTAAACGCGTACATAAGCTTCATTGCAATAATACATGCAACTGAACCAAGAACACCTTGGAATATAGGAGTAAACATTGCAATTTTACGCGCTAATGAAACTGTTTCTGGATCAGATAATGACCACCCGCTTGCAGTAATTGCAGTTAAATCAGCTAAGCTTAAAGTTGCAGCTAGTGCTAAACAACCAATTGTAATACTTACAAATGACTCGAAAATATCAGCACCCATTCCTGCAACGTCACCAACGTTGTCACCAACGTTATCTGCAATTACGCCAGGGTTTCTTGGGTCATCTTCTGGAATGCCAGCTTCGGTTTTTCCAACTAGGTCAGAACCAACGTCAGCAGCTTTTGTGTAAATTCCACCACCAATTCTAGCAAATAGTGCTACTGATGATGCTCCAAGTCCAAAACCAATGATTGCTTCATGGTGTTCAGGAGTACCATAAAGAATAAATAGAACTCCTAATCCAAGAATTCCAAGGCCACCAACAATAAGACCCATGATGCTTCCACCGTTGAAAGCAATCATCAAAGAGTCTTTAGGTTTATTTTGAGAGGCTGCTACAGTGGTTCTTACGTTAGCAAGAGTTGCAGCATTCATACCTAGGTATCCAGCGATGATAGAACATGCTGCACCTAGTATATAGGACAGAGCAGAATCAAATCCTATAGTGAGAAATATTAATAAGAATGCAACACCAGCAAACGGGGCAATATGTTTTAGTTGCTCACCAAGGTAAGCAAAAGCCCCGGTACGGATAGCTCCTGCAACTTCGGCCATACGACCTTCGCCTGCAGGAAGCTTTTTAATGTCGGCGTACATTTTAAATGCAAGGAGTAGCGAAAAAACGCCAAGACCAACGGTTGATAAAACAAGGATGTTTACTAAAAAAGAGTATGCTGTATTCATGGCAGGGATAATTCCCCGATATCATAACCGTGTCAAGTAGTTGGGTGCAGATTTAGAATTTGCCCCCCTTGCTTTGGGCTGGCTAGGGTATATGATCTAAGCCCTTAAGCCTGGTTTTTTAGTAGGTTTTTATTACAATGAGTTCTCATTCAAAAGAGCATAACAACAGTCACTCACATCAGGTCACAGCCGCATCGTTATTAGTCGCATTAGGTATTATATATGGTGATATTGGAACCTCGCCATTATATGTGCTTAAAGCCGTTATTGGCGCCGAAGTAATCTCGGAAGAGGTAGTTCTAGGTGGTCTATCTTGTATTTTTTGGACCCTTACAATTTTAACAACTTTAAAATATGTATGGCTAATTTTAAAAGCAGACAACAAAGGAGAAGGAGGTATATTTTCTCTTTTTGCTTTAACAAGAAGACAAGCAAGATGGCTTATTTTTCCTGCAATTATCGGGGGTAGTGCTCTTTTTGCTGAGGCCATAATTACTCCTCCTATATCTGTTTCCTCTGCTGTTGAGGGACTTAGAATTATCTCTAGTGATATACCAACAGTACCAATCGTGGTTGTTATTATAACTGGATTATTTTTGGTTCAGCAGTTTGGTACATCTGCTGTGGGTAAAATGTTTGGTCCTGTAATGTTCGTTTGGTTCTCAACACTCGGAATATTAGGGGTATACGCGATGTTAGGTGACTACCGAGTGTTATCGGCGGTTAATCCTTATTGGGCCTATAGGTTACTTTACGAACATACTCATGGGTTCTGGGCATTGGGGGCTGTTTTTCTTTGCACAACAGGAGCTGAAGCTCTTTACTCGGACTTAGGTCACTGCGGTAGGAATAATATCCGTATAAGTTGGGGGTTTGTAAAAATTGCTCTTATATTAAATTACTTTGGACAAGGAGCCTGGTTAATACAGCATGAAGGAAAATTTTTAGAAGGTGGTAATCCATTTTTCTTGCTGATGCCCAGTTGGTTTTTGCTTTTTGGAATAGGTTTATCTACTGCTGCTGCTATTATTGCAAGCCAAGCTGTAATTTCGGGATCTTTTACATTAGTTGCAGAAGCAATACGACTCTACTTTTTTCCAAAGAGTAAAATTGTTTATCCAACCGAAATCAAAGGGCAAATATATGTCCCATTCTTAAATCTACTCTTATGGGTGGGGTGCATGGGAGTTGTTTGGTACTTTGAAGAATCCGCAGCGATGGAGGCAGCTTATGGTCTATCGATATCTGTAACAATGTTGATGACCACAACCCTTTATGCATATTTCCTTCGTTTAAAAAGAACTCCTTTAATACTCATTTACCTGTTTCTAACTGTTTACTACTTAATTGAATCTGCATTTTTTGTCGCTAATCTAGTTAAATTTTTCCACGGTGGTTATGTCACGGTAGTAATTGGTGGATTCTTTTTCTTAGGAATGTGGACGTGGAATCAGGCAAATCGATTAAAGCGTCGATACACTGAGTACGTTGCATTGGATGATCAGCTTAATTCAATTAATGAGCTAAGTGTCGACGAATCTATTCCTAAATTCTGTACGCATCTTGTTTATTTAACCGGTGCACCAGTGCCCGAGATGATAGAATCCAAAATTATTTACTCAATCTTTAGAAAACGACCAAAACGAGCAGACGTATATTGGTTTATTCATGTGGATGTCTTAGATGAGCCCTACACCACTGAATATGAAGTTACTCAATTAGTACCAGGTAAAGTAATAAGAATAGATTTCTCTTTAGGATTCAGATTAGAACCTAGAATCAATGTATTATTCCGACAGGTATTAGATGAATTATCAAAAAATGGAGAAGTAGATATCTTATCCAGGTATGATTCGTTAAGAAAATCTAAGACTCCTGGTGACTTTAGATTTGTTGTTCTAGAAAAAAGTTTATCCGCAGAAAACCAACTACCAACCTACGAACGTTTGATAATGTTGGGCTATTCTATGATTAAAAAATTTGCATTATCCGAAGAGAAAGGTTTCGGCCTAGACACAAGTGCTGTTATGACCGAGAAAGTTCCGTTGGTTATCTCGGCTCCTCGTACCTACACCCTGACAAGGGTTTATAGCGAAGACGGCGTTGTGTAAGGCTTAAGCTTCAGCTTTTCTACTTCTAAAATACTCAATAACAGCAGGCATAATCGAAAGAATTACAATTCCTATAACTACAAGACTGAAATTCTTTTGAATAATTTCGATTCCACCAAAAACATAACCCGCGTAAGTCATGGATGTAATCCAAAGAATGGCCCCAGAGATATTGTACATAGCGAATTTACTGTAAGGCATGTCTCCAACACCTGCTAAAAACGGTGCAAAAGTTCGGACGATTGGAACAAATCTAGCGATAATAATAGTTTTTCCTCCGTAGCGGTCATAGAACTTTTGTGTTTTTTCCAAGTACTCTTGTTTGAAGATCTTTGAATTCTTATTTTCAAATACTTTCATTCCTAATCTTTTGCCAATCGAATAGTTAACTGCATCACCAAGTATTGCAGCAATTATTAAAAGGCCCATTAAAAGAAAAATATTAAGTGAGCCGATAGCAGCAATTGCTCCGGCTGCAAACAATAACGAGTCTCCGGGAAGAATAGGGGTTACAACTAAGCCTGTCTCGCAAAAAATAATTAAGAACAAAACACCATAAGTCCAAGATCCAGCAGTTTGTACTAATGCAGCAAGGTGTTTATCAAGGTGTAAAAAAAGATCAATTAGTGACGGCATAAAAAATCAGTAAATAGAAAAATGAATTTTAAATTAGTGAAGCGCTAGCATTAACTCAATCATGTCTTGAGTTAATTCAACCCAGCCGCCTTCGGGTATAGTATCAACTTTTAGCCCTCCGATGGCAACGCGGTGAAGTTTTACTACTTCATTACCAAGTGCGCCAAACATACGGCGAACTTGGTGGTACCGACCTTCGTAAATAACTAATTCAGCAGAATTTTGTCCTGTTATTTTAAGATTGGCAGGAAGAAGAGGGGTATCATCATCTGGTAGTTTAAATTCTCCTGATGCAAATATTTCTGGTTCGTTACCACTAAGCGAGTCTCGGGTTACAACATGATAAGTTTTACCAACTTTAGATGGCTGAGTTAGTTTATGATTTAATTGCCCGTCATCTGTAATGATTATTATTCCGCTTGTTTCTTTGTCCAATCTTCCAACAGTAGAAACCAAAGGTTTTCTAAATCGCCAACGTTCGGGCAAAAGCTCGTAAATAAGACGACCTTCATTTTCTTTATGACTACAAACAAACCCAACAGG
This sequence comes from Bdellovibrionota bacterium, assembly GCA_044351935.1. GTDB lineage: Bacteria > Bdellovibrionota_C > UBA2361 > UBA2361 > JBIKWN01 > JBIKWN01. The sequence continues at coordinate 1,322 of JBILET010000037.1, read as the reverse complement.
CTTATGAAAAGCTATATTTATTGATGCAGGATCAAGAGGTTCACCATCAAAAGTAACAGTATCAGGATCAACGCTAATGTCAGCTTTTTTCACAAGCTCGTTGTTAACAAGTACAATACCTTGTTTAACTAATATTTTAGCCTCGGAGCGCGAACAGTAACCAAGGTTACTTAAGCACTTATCTAATCTTACGCGGTGTGTTGCCAAACTATAAACCCATTTTCTCTTACAAGGACATTTGTCTTATCGCCAAAACTTAAATTTTTCCGATAAGGAAGAAATTCATTTTGCACTACATACAAGGTGCCATGCAAATCTAGGCATTCATACGCAGCTTGGATACATTTTAGTCCTAATGATTGATTAACATTTGCTCCGCTGTGAAATGGGGGATTTAATATAATAGTTTGAAATTTTTTGCCTAAATTTTTAGTAGCATCTGCCCATTCAAAGCTGGCTCTGGGATCTATGCATCTTTGTTTTGCGTACTCGACAGCTAGCCAGTCAGCTTCAACACCAATTAGTTGGGTAATGTTAGGATTATTTTCAAGTAACTCAACAGATAGTGCTCCAGCGCCACTACACGGCTCGTAAATACAGCCAGAAAGATTGCCGTTTAAAGTGTTTGCTAGCAACTTAGAGCCACTATCAATTTGGGCTTGATTGAATAGAAATAATTTGGGGCCAATATTTTTGATTTCATCCAAAGCTTGGATTTGTACGCATGAAGGATCAAAGTTAACTGTACCAAAGACTCGACATTTTGATTTTTGCTCCGAAAAAATTGGGCCACTGTATAATTTAGAAAAATCTTTTTCGTAGCGGCTTGCACCAATTTCGTTTTCAAATGCGATTAAAAATATTCCACCTGGTTTTAAAGTAGTAAGTGCTTTATGAAAAATAAAGTGATTGTAGGATTTATTCTTTGAGCCAACATAGATACACTGCTCGAAATCATCGATTATAACTGGAGTTGTGTTTATATTTAACGATTCTAGTTGTTTGTATAGCGGATAAAAATTTTGTACAGCAGTAAAATTTTTAAATTGTTTAGCAAGAGTAACTAATTCAGAAGAAGCTTGAACATTTATTGCTGCAAGCTTTAAATCAGAAGCATTCACCGAAGAGACAATTGATAATAGTAAAGTTTGGGCAACTCTCATTTGTTAACTTCCAGTATCGAGAGACGTTCCCATAGCTACAGAAATCAATTTTGTAAGCGTGCTATATTCCTTGGCGATTTGCGGATTTTTGTGACTAGCACTAGTTACGGCAGCTCTGATGGTTTGTAGTACATAGGTTGTAGGATCTTTTAGGGATCT
>JBILET010000053.1:0-8128 GCA_044351935.1 Bdellovibrionota bacterium | reverse complement strand
ATAAAGTCGCAAGATTCTCAAGTAATAACGTTGCTCTACTTAGATCTTTATCTAACTGGACAGACTCTTTTTGTACTTTATCTAGCTTATCGTTTGTTATTCTATCTACGTAGATTACGCTGGCCGCAGCTTTAGTACTCTGATTTATCGTAAAATCTAGTTCACTGGTCGCATTTATCAAAACTAACGACCAATTACCAACCGTATTGCGATTTGAGTCCAGAACGTCCCCGGCATAAATACCATTCCCAGTTGATTTACCAGCAAGAGCAAGTTCCTTTTCATTATAAAAAAACCGAACTGGAAGGTATGATTCTTTAAATGCAAATTTAGAATTATTCGTAATCAACTGTTGATTAGATTTACTACTAGCCCCAGATCTAACCAGACTATATGTAAATTGATTATTTGTCCCTTCTTGCTTAACTTGAACTAAAATAGGTTCTTCTTTTGGCCGAATTATAATCGTTCCACTATACAGACCTGATGTAATTTTTGGGAACGATTGTGAATCAACTAATAAAATTACAATTCCTATTGCTGCACCAACTAAGCTGCCCAAAAATAATGCAAGATTTCCAATCGCGCTTATTTTCATGAAATTATCCGCGCAGGTGTTCCAACAACAACTGCTCCGGCAGGAACATTTTCTTTGACAAGAGACTGAGCTCCGATAATAGCACCATCACCAATTGTGACACCGTCCATAATCATCGCTTGAGATCCGATCCAACAGTTTTTACCGATTTTAACTCCACCTTTGATTTCCATATCCGCTGAAATCATAGCTTCTGGGCTATCTGATCTTTGATGATTTCCTGCACCAATATATGCGTATCCAGCTATTAACGTGCTATCACCAATTTCTACAACTGATTGTGTTGCTATGCGCACATAAGAACCAATATTTACTGCATTTCCTAAAATAATTTTTCCATTCTTTGCTGTAACAGTTGATAATCTTCCAATACTAGCAAAGTCTCCGACTGTAATATAACTATCCTCGCGAGCATCTAATGCACAAAAATCATCAATTAAAACTTTTTTACCCAAAGTAATCCGATTAGGTTGTCGCAATACCACTGACCTACCAAAAGCAGGTCGTTTACCACACTGATTAAAAAGTAGTGGATAAAATACAGATCTTAATCCATATCCAACTAGACCAGGTAATCCACTAAAGAGTAAATTACAAAGTTCAAAGTAAGATAAAAATCCCCACCCACTATCGCCTACTGCTAAAGATTTATATAAAGACAAAGCGCCAACAGAATCACCTGTTAATTTTTTCTGCTGTGGGGTCATTGCAGGAGATGCATCAACCATAATTCTTATATTCCAACTAATCGCGCTACTCGTAAAAGACCAATTACTGAAAGACCATCAACTATTGAAGAATTTTCCACTGCTGCAACAGCTTCAGCAAGTGGAACCTTTTTAACTTGCAAAATTTCGGTGTCATCAGGACTGCTTGGAACTTCGGTCAGTCCTCGAGCTAAGAACAGAAACGCTCTTTCAGAAGTATAACAGTTACTTAAGTGTATTTCTTCCCCAAGCTGCTGCCACGAGGATGCACTAATACCTGCTTCTTCCTGCAGTTCCCTTTTAATTGCATTTAATGGCGACTCAGATTCTTCAACACCACCTTCAGGAATCTCCCAAGAATACATATTTGTCGGATATCTATATTGACCAACTAAATAAACCTGATTGTCATCAGTTAACGCAACTACACCAACTGCAATCTTAGGAGATACTACTCCATATATACCAGGTGTCCCATTAGGATTGATGACTTGATCTTCTCTAACTGTGATCCAAGGGTTCTTATAGACAACTTTTGAACTAAGCGTTTTCCACGGGTTTTCTTTCACGCCATAGATTTTACACTAATCTAGGTGAAGTTCCAAAGCTTGTTCATTATCATCTTTAGATGCAACATTTTCCTTGCCTGCCTGCCCAATTGGAGCATCTAAGTCTGCATTCTTATCCACAACAGCGTCTTCGCTTAGCTTAACTCTTAATCTTACATTGTTAGCGCTATCTGCGTTTTTAAGCGCCTCATCAAGCGTAATCTTATTTGCTTTGTAAAGGTTATAAAGAGCTTGGTCAAAGCTCTGCATACCTTGAAGAGTACTTTTTTCCATGGCTTCTTTAAGTTCAGTTATTTGCCCTTTTAGTATTAGATCTTTTACTCGTGGTGAATCTAATAATATTTCGACTGCTGCAACTCTACTATCATCAACTGTTTTAACTAGTCGCTGGCTTACAATTGCTCGCAAGTTCATACTAAGTTGCATATAAATCTGCGCGTGTCGTTCTGCTGGAAAAAAGTTCATTACTCGTTCCATTGCTTGGTTTGCGTTGTTACTGTGCAAAGTTGCAAGACACAGATGCCCAGTTTCGGCAAAAGTTATTGCAGCTTCCATCGTTTCGAGGTCTCGGATTTCTCCTAATAAAACAACATCAGGTGCTTGTCGCAAAGCATTCTTTAAAGCTGTTTCGTAATTAACTGTATCAAGACCGATTTCGCGTTGAGAAATAATTGATTTTTTATGAGCGTGTACAAATTCAATCGGATCTTCGATGGTAACAATGTGCCCTGCAGCGTTGGTATTGCGATAATCAATCAATGCTGCAAGTGAAGTTGATTTACCACTTCCGGTAGCACCAACTACCAACACTAAGCCACGTTTAGTCATTGCAATATCTTTAAATACCGGTGGCAAATCTAGATCATCTAAAGATTGGATTTCGGTACGAATCTGACGAATAACAACAGCAATTGCTCCTCGTTGACGGTAAATATTAACACGGAATCTTCCTAAAGAGCTGTAATACAACGCAAGGTTTTGTTCATTATTAGCTATAAACTCCTTTTGTTGCTTATCGTTCATGGTACTCATGGCAAGTTTTTCAGTATCTTCTTCGCTAAGACAACGAGTACCTGCTGGACGTATAGAACCATTTATACGATACATCGGCGGACTATCAACTGTTAAGTATAAGTCAGACGCTCCGTGCTCAACCATTAATACTAATAATTTTGTTATATCCATATTATGTTACCTACTTCTTTTGACCTGTTGCTGCTTCTAATTCTTTAAACATGTCGGGGTTACCTGTTTTTTCAATTGCTGTTTCTTTGGTAATTAATCCTCTACCAACTAAGTCGCGCAAATGCATTTCTAAAGTTTGCATTCCTACTGCTTGAGAGGTCTGCATCGTTGAAGGAATTTGGTGGATTTTTCCTTCACGTATTAAATTTCGTACTGCATTTGTACCAGTTAGTATTTCTAGCGCTGCAACACGTCCGCCACCTATTTTTTTACATAGTGTTTGAGTAATTACACCTTGAATCGATTCAGCAAACATTGCTCGCACTTGAGCTTGCTGATTTGGCGGGAATACGTCGATTATCCTATCAACTGTTTTAGGAGCACTTGATGTGTGCAATGTGCCAAATACTAAGTGACCAGTTTCTGCTGCAGTTAGAGCAAGCTGAATAGTTTCCAAATCCCGCATTTCTCCGACTAGCACAATATCAGGATCTTCACGCAATGCTGCGCGTAATGCTGCTGCAAATGATTTTGTATTTGGTCCGACTTCTCGCTGGTTTACAAGACATTTTTTCGATCTATGAACAAACTCAATCGGATCTTCAATTGTAAGAATATGACCTTCTTCAGTGTCATTTATCATATCAATCATTGCCGCAAGAGTTGTCGACTTACCGGAACCTGTTGGTCCAGTTACCAACACCAAACCTTTTTCTTTTTTTGCTAATTCTAAACAAACAGGCGGCAGTCCAAGTTGTTCAGCTGTAAGAATTTTTGTAGGAATTTTTCTAAATACTGCTCCCATTCCTCGATACTGACGGAATACGTTAACTCTAAATCTTGCAACATCGCCTAGTTGCATAGAAAAATCGATATCGCTAAATTCCTCAAAAACTTTTCTTTGAGTATCAGACATAACGTCATAAATCATCGCTTGTGTTTCTTCTAAGGTCAGCGCTGGAGCCTTTATCTTCTTTACAGAACCATGAACCCTAATCATTGGAGGTTCGCCCGCAGAAATGTGTAAGTCCGAGGCATCTTGCTGGTGAGCAAATTGTAAAAGTTGGGTTATATCCATATAGTAATTATTCTTAAGACGCGCGTAGTATATTTCCGCGTATAAATTCGGTAGATTTCCGAATAAAGTTGAAGGTTGAAACTCAATTGAATAGTAAGAAACACAGGTTTTTTGGTCTTTCAGGCGGCGCCACTGGGTGGTTACTAGGGGATCTTGCGTCCCAACATCCTAGAATCATTTATATTTGTAGGAATCGCAGCGAATTAGAAGCCCTACAGGAGGAAATCCCCTTTTTCCGAAAAGATGTTCGGATTTTACCCATTACAGGTTGGGAAACCCTCCCCTTTGAAGAAGTATCAGCACAAACTGAAGTTGCGGCTACACGCATTACAAATTTATTAGAACTTTCAAGGTCTGACTCGTATATTGCTTTAGTAACACCCGAAGCAATTCTGCAAAAAAATATTGCTCTTACTAAACTTCAGAAATTATCAATCACAGTATCTATAAATCAAAAAATTGATCGCGAGCAATTTATAAAACAACTTACAGAAGCAAGTTTTTCTAGAGCAGCAAATGTTGAATCAATTGGTCAGTATGCCATTCGTGGAGGGGTAATTGATATTTTTCCTGCAACAACTGCATTACCGATTCGACTTGATTTTAGTGATGATGTAGTTGAAGAAATTCGCACTTTTGATCCTGAGTCGCAGCGCTCTAACACAGAAAAACTTACATCTATAATAATTGATCCTGTAAAGGAAGTTCTTTGTTATGCAAATGGATTTACTAATCACCTAGAACTCAACAATGCCATAGATAAATTAAAACTTAGAGGTAAATTTCTACAAACTCCCCCAAGAGAGATAGCTCGATTTATGTCTGCAGTTAGGACTAGTATGTCCTTGCCAGGAATTGAACTAATAAATCAAATATTAGAAGAAAATACCGAATCGATCTTTGATTTAGCACCACAAAATGCAACTTGGATCATCAATGATGAAATCGGTCTTCACCAAACCTTAGAAACTTTACATACCCAAACACAATCAAGATATGACAGACTTGTATCAGATCACCATCTAATTCCAGAATTTAAATCAAGCTTCTTAGATACAGATACATCAAATGAAAAAATCAAATCATTTGCATCAATCTATATCGATCAAATTCTACCTATATCAATAAATGAAGAAGAGTATGCTATTACAAATTTACGTAGCACTTCTGTTTCTGATTTCTCATGGAGGATTCAAGCTAAACAAAATGAACAATCAGAAAAATTATCAACTGAAATTGATAAATACAGAAAAAAAGGTCTTTCTGTTTGTTTTGTAGTTGGATCTGCCAACCGAGCAGAAAAGCTAAAAAAACTTTTAGCTGACAGTAATATAGAAGCACCTATAGGCTTTTATTCTGCTTGTGAATGGATTCAGAATGACTATCGCCCTCCTGTGATAATTCTAATAGGCGTTATCTCTGATGGATTTATATTACCAAAATCGAATTCTGTATTTATAGCAGAACATCAAGTTTTCCCTGAGCGCTCTCACAAAAAACATAAACAAAAAACATTTAATTTAAAGCGAATTCTACAAAGTTTATCCAAACTGTCCGAAGGAGACTTTGTTGTTCATTCTGATTACGGGATTGGGCTTTACAAAGGCCTAAAACATTTCACTGTCGAAGACGGGCAAGGAGATTTTTTACATATTGAATATGCTGATAGTACTTTGTACGTCCCTATTCAAAATATTTCTCGAGTTCAAAAATTTAGCGCAACCGAAGGACAAACTCCATCTTTAGATAAACTCGCATCTACTCGCTGGGTTAAGACAAAGGAAAAAGTCCGAGCTTCTGTGGCAACTCTTGCTGGAGACCTAATTAGACTTTACGCCGCAAGAAGCGTTGCAAAAGGATGGAGGTTTGAGCCGTACGGAGCAGACGATGAGAATTTTTCCGAGACGTTTCCTTTTAACGAGACCCCAGATCAACAAAAAGCAATTGAAGAAACAATCGACGACATGGCTCAAGACAGGGTCATGGATAGATTAGTGTGCGGAGACGTTGGATTTGGCAAAACTGAAGTAGCAATAAGAGCTGCATATAAGTGCGTTCGACATGGTAGACAAGTTGCGGTTTTAGTACCCACAACTATTTTAGTCGAGCAACACAGAAAAAACTTTGTAAATCGCTTTCAAGAGTATGATGTAAATATCGCTGCTATGAGCAGGTTTAATTCTGCCAAGAAAAACAAAGAAATTATCGAAGGTGCAAAAAATGGCACTATCGATATAGTGCTTGGTACACATCGACTACTTTCAAAAGACGTAGCCTTTAAAGATTTAGGTCTTTTAATAATTGATGAGGAACATAGATTTGGCGTTAAACAGAAAGAACAACTAAAAGCTCTAAAACGTAGCATTGATGTTCTAACACTAACAGCGACTCCAATACCAAGGACATTACACATGTCTCTTTTGGGCATACGAGATATAAGTGTTATACAAACACCCCCTCAAGATAGACGTTCGATTAGAACATATGTTGCAAACTTCGATATGAGTTTAGTTCGAGATGCTATTCTTCGCGAAATTCAACGAGGTGGGCAAGTTTTTTATCTTCATAATCGCGTTCAATCAATTGATGCTGTTACTGCTACATTAAAAGAACACATACCTGAAGCGACATTTAGATTTGCACATGGACAAATGAGCGAAACACAACTCGAATCCATCATGATAGATTTTATCGATAGAAAATTTGATGTACTAGTTTGCACTACCATAGTGGAATCAGGAATTGATATTCCAAATGCAAATACTTTAATCATAGAAAGAGCAGATACATTCGGGTTAGCGCAGCTTTATCAAATCAGGGGCAGAGTCGGTCGAAGCACAAGACAAGCATACGCATATCTGTTAGTTCAAAAAACAAAAAATTTAAGTGACGACGCTAGAAGAAGATTATCGGCATTACAATCACTTGATGAACTTGGTATGGGCTTTAATTTAGCAATGCAAGATCTTGAAATACGTGGCGCTGGAAATTTACTAGGGAAAGAACAGTCTGGAAATGTGCTAGCTATAGGATTTGACCTTTACACTAAGATATTAAAAGAAGCCATTTTACATGTAAAAGGTGAAGAACTAGATCTAAGCGAAATAATAGATCCAGAAGTTAAACTTCCAATTGCTGCATTCATACCAGAAACTTACATTCCAGATATTTCTGAAAGACTAATCATGTATCAAAGATTATCCGGTATCGAAACTGATCTCGAAACTGAAGATTTACTAACAGAAATTGATGACAGATTTGGTCCTCCTCCAAAAGAAGTAAGATCATTGCTTAACCTAATGAAGCTAAGAGCATTACTAAGGCGTTTTGGAATAACCAAATTAGAACTTCAAGGCGATGGTATAACTTTAAGTTTAAGTAAGAGGGCACCTGTTGATCTTAATAAAATTATGGATCTTTGCAAAAAATTCCCTGACACATTTAAGTTCGGAAAAAGTTTAACTTTGTCTATTCGTTTAAAATCACCTGACAGATTTGAGCCTGACGAAATTCATCCTTTAGTTGAAGAAGCACTATTTCGAATTAAGAGCTAGATAATACTCAGGTAAATACTTGTTCGAATTTTCTGGAATAAAGAATCGTATTTATCTATGATCAAAGCTTCTGGTTATGAATGATGTTAGTTCCCAACGTTGGCAGTTTTTCTTCTCTCAAAGTCCGATTGGATGTATCGAGTGGACTAAGGAATGGAAAGTTGCTGCTATCAATCAAGCAGCGAGTCAGATATTTGGCTGGGGCATAGACGAGGTCATCGGTTTAGATTTTGCAGAAATCATACCTTTTTCAGAGCATGAACACGTAAAGCATGTAATAAGTGAAATTAATTCACTAAGTGGTGGGCGTTTTAGCGAAAATAATAACATAACCAAAGACGGTAAAATTATTCGATGTAGATGGATTAATACTCCTTTAATTGATAATGCCGGGAATATGATTGGCGCTGCTTCCCTTGTGCAAGATATTTCCAATG
>JBILET010000035.1:0-8959 GCA_044351935.1 Bdellovibrionota bacterium | reverse complement strand
CTTTAGTAAGAACAATTCGTCGCGCTGGGTATTTAGTTAAACACGTCATGAACATCACTGATGTAGGGCACTTAGTTTCGGATGGTGATGATGGTGAAGATAAAATGTTAGTAGCGATGCGTCGCGAAGGAAAAACATCCGAGCAAATCGCTTCTTACTATACTGATATATTTTTTGATGACTGCAAAAAACTAAATATCAATAAACCTGATATTGTTTGCAAAGCAACTGATCATATAAAAGAAATGATCGAGCTTAATCAAATGATTCAAGATAATGGCTACGCTTATTTTGCAAACGGCAACCTTTATTTTGATGTTGGCAAATGCAAGGACTACGGAAAACTTGCTCTTTTAGATTTAGAAAAACTAAAAGCTGGTGCTCGTATCGAAGTAGACCAACACAAAAAGTCCCCTTTTGATTTTGTGTTATGGTTTACAAATTCTAAATTTGATAACCAGGAACTACAGTGGGACTCACCATGGGGCCGAGGATATCCTGGATGGCATATCGAGTGCTCTGCTATGGCTAGAAAATACTTAGGTGACTCAATTGATATTCACTGCGGTGGAATCGATCACATTCCTGTTCATCATACAAATGAAATTGCTCAAACCGAAGCCGCAACAGGCAAAAAGCCTTGGGTTAATCTTTGGATGCATTCTGATTTTATGGTGATAAACAAACAGAAGATGAGTAAATCTACTGGTGGGTTTATTACGTTATCAGATCTTATAAAAGATGGTGTATCACCCGAAGCGTACAGATATTTTTGCTTAACAGCTTCTTACAGATCGCAGTTGAATTTTAGCCCTCAAGCACTAGCTTCGGCATCAGATAGTGTCAAAAAAATTCGTGCGGTTGTGCAAAATCTTTTTGAGCAGTGTAAAGATCCAAATGCAAACAGCGCAAATTCTAAGTTAGTAGAACAATTTGAAGAAGCGCTGTTTAACGATCTTAATACTCCTCAAGCGCTTGCAGTGGTTTGGAGCGCAATCAATGACAAAGCAATGACTGCGCAAGAAAAATTATCAACGCTTTTAAATTTAGACCAAGTTCTTGGACTTGGATTTGCAAACTGGAAACAAGAAGAAGTATCAATTCCCTCTGAAGTGCAAGAGTTAATAATCCAACGCGCAAAAGCAAAAGAAGCCAAAGATTTTGCTGAAAGTGATAGATTACGCGCGCAGATAACTTCGCTTGGGTTTTCTGTGGTTGATGATAAGACTGCGGCTTATGGAATGAAGGTTAAGGCTTTGTAGCTGTAGGATTCTTCTGACAAGATCTGCATTCCCTGCCCAAGATCTGCAGACTATGTTCTCTACATGCTTTTAAAATCTGTAACTACTTATTTTAATTACGTAATACCATTTTAATTATCCTAAGATCTGCATATTGAGTAGACTTAAATGGCTGATATACTCGAGATCTGCAGAACCGCTGATAAATATGTTATGCCCCTAGCAAGAACTAGCGATATCATTATACTTAATGTTTATGAAGCTGCTGTTTGAATGGGACGCCTCCAAAGCAAGAACGAATTTGAAGAAACATGGTGTATCCTTCGAGGAGGCAACCACAATCTTCGGAGATCCACGTGCAATCACTATTAAATCAAGAGTTACTAGTAGTGAAGAAAGAATGGTAACTATTGGAAAAACAGCCTCTGGATCGGTTATAATAGTTGTAGTGCATACAGATAGAAATGATAGAATAAGAATTATAAGTGCTAGACCAGCTAGTAAACAAGAAAGACACCAGTACATAGGATGACTATATGAGGCAGGAATATGATTTTTCTAAAGGAGTTCGGGGAAAATACTTTAAAAAGTATCAGGCTGGTTCTAACATTGTCGTATTAGATCCTGAAATTGCTGCTGTTTTTAAAAGTTCTGAAGCGGTCAATGAGGCCTTACGTACAATTATGCGCCTTACGGGACATAACAAAAGCGTCGAACGGACGCGTAAAACACGCCGCTCACGCTAACCGTTATGCAGCTAAAGGATGTACTTCACTCTTAAGTCGATTACCGAGTTTGTCCTTTTCAGTTTCGATATCAAACCACGCTTGAAGATTCAGCCAATATCTCTCTGATAATCCAAAATATCTCGATAGTCTGAGTGCGGTGTCAGCAGTAATAGCTCTTGTTCCTTGAATAATTTCGTTAATACGACGAGCAGAGACACCAATATCCTTGGCAAGTCTGTATTGTGAAATTCCCATTGGTACTAAAAATTCTTCATTTAAGATTTCACCAGGATGGATAGCTCTTATCTTCTTTGCCATATTATTCGCCTTCTTTAATGATAATCTACAATTTCGACTTTAAATGCATGACCCTCTCGCCATTCAAAGCAAATTCGCCACTGGTCATTGATTCTTATGCTATATTGTCCCGCCCGGTTTCCTTTCAGTTTCTCAAGCCTATTTGCTGGAGGAATTCTCAAATCATCTATTACGGTTGCACCTTCAATGAGCAGCAGTTTTCTCAAAGCTACTTCTTGAAACGGTCCAAACTTCTTTGAACGCCGTCTTTCAAAAATACCCTGAGTTTCTCTACATCGAAACGTTTTAATCACTATCTGTATAGTAACGTATAACGTTAATAACGGCAAGCGTTATTATTTACTTTAGCTTGCTGCGTAACAAAAGGATCGAAAAGATGCCGCGCACTTAACCCCTTGATTTGACTAGAATTCAGCTTCGCGAGACACTTTTCATCCTAAACATTATGTCTTTGAATTAGATCCAAAGCCGATTTGTCTTTTCTTTGGCGGAACTACACTACAGGATTCACTATTTCCCTGATTGCGTCGAAAACTACTTTAAACTGATTGTCATATTTTCTTTCAAGTGTTGAGAGTTTCTGAGCTAAATCTTGATTCGGGATTAGTAGATTCCGCATGCGTATAAATGTTCTGACAATCTCAATACTTACCGCTACTGCAGTAGCACTTCTTAATACTGCTGAAAGCATGGATACTCCTTGCTCTGTGAAAACATAAGGCAAATATCGTCGACCCCCACGGCCATCTTTTGAGATCCCAATTTGGGATCTCAAAGCAACCACTTCCTGCTCTGAAAGCTGAAACATGAAATCATCAGGAAATCTCTCGAGGTTCCTTTGAACTGCTCGGGTGAGAATTCTTGTCTCAACTTAATAAAGTATAGCCAAATCTTCATCGAGCATTACTTTATGCCCTCGGATTAAGTAGATTTTTCTTTGAATAAATTCTGGTTTTATGGTTGCCATGAATCCTTCATAAATTATTATCGAAGAAACCCTCAAGAAGTCTCCCAAAAGACATAAGAAAAAACGCCACGCAGAATTCTAACCCGCTGAAGTTTTACATGATTAAGAATGTGTTTTGAGTTACAACCAGGTGCGTTTATACGTCTCCCATTTTTACCATCTTTTATAAAACTAATTTTTTCTTCAATTAAGCTATGCAGCTTCTTCGCGCTGTAAAATTTATTCACATTTTTTAAAAAGTGTTTATCACCAAGAGGTCGCAATTTGCGACCTCTTGGTGGCAACCTCTTGAATTTACAACTGAAACATAAAGCCTCGACATCCCCCTACGACCGTACTATCCTCCCGCATTATGAAGCCCAACCTTAAACCTTCTCTTCCACGCTCCCTACATACAGCAACGCTACCATTAACCGCTGCTGCTTTGCTCTCTTCTGTATCACTTTCCGAAGCGTCGATGCCACCAGCTGATCACACCCAGAACAAAATGCCCAACGTTACTCGGCAGAATCAGTTATTAATTAATATGGGCCAGTTACCATCTAGCTTCAAAGGATCCCTTGGGCGACGCGAAGCCGAGATCGCAAAAGAGAAGCTTTCGGTGTCTCTTCGAATGGTTTCTCTTATGAAAGAATTTGGATCTGTGTTTAACTCAGAAGATTTGGTTCATAAGTTTACTGTTATCCCCGTTAAAAATCTTAGAGAAAATGTTCCAGAACTTTTTCGATTCGCATTTGACTCAAAAACAAAAGCATCAATGTTCAAAGAACCTTCAGACTATCAGCGCAGCATCTCGATCTATCAGGAAGATCTTAAAAACCCTGGAATTAACGGTGTTACCCAGATGCTTGTAACTGCGCCCGACAGCGATACACATCGAGTACTCATCTTTGTGGAATTCGCACCGACGCGATCTGCTGCAGAGTACACTGCGATGTTGACCTATAGTCTTGCTAGTCAGTTGAATTTTGAAACAAGGAATAAGCCCGGCGATTTCTGGGACTACACCCGCAACGATATCAAAACAGGAATAGAATTTGTTAAGAATTCAAAAGATAGACTTGCAGCCCTTTCTGATTCGACTCGACGTAAAGATACTACTCAATTTTTAGATCGAGTTGCAGTTCATCTTAAGAGTATGGATTCCCAGTTTACTGCTGCTGCCCTAAGCGACAAGAAGTAAAGCGGGTCTGCACAAAAAAAATAACTCCAAAAATGCCTGTAAAGATTGTAGCTCTCTGATATTTTTGACTGATTAAGGATTTATCCTGTGTCATAATACGACGTAGGCCTAAGACTATGGCCAATGTTACATTTGCTCAAAAATTATCATAACAATAAATAACGATGACTATTCAACAAATTTTGACCAATCTTGCAAAAACTGGTTCAGTTCAAGAAACCTCTGAGGCGCTTCATTTAACAGCTGAAGAGGTCGCAGCAAAGCTGCGCGCCCTTGCCGAATCGTTACCCAGCGAAACGAGTGTCCCACTTCATGAAACTGCTCAATATCAGCGATGGGTAGAAAGAGGAGGAATTGTTGGAGTTGATTTTAACCTTAAAGAAGAAATTGACGGGAACAATATAATTGAGGTCTCGAGCAATTTGCTCCCAAAAAGCACTCTTGAAGAATTTGTTACCCGGATGCGCAAAGAACTGGGTGTAAAGGACGGACAGATTAAGATTATCGAATAATCAATAGCTACGAACATTATGGCCGAAGAATTTATAGAACATAAAGTTAATGGTAATGGACCTAATAATGATGGGGCTCAGTTAAATAATGCTGCGGCTTCTAATAAGGATATCGCAACAAGTGCCCTGCCAATCATGGAAAAACTACTTGGCTATTTTCCGGGCGCGACACAGTCTCAATGGGCCGAAGATTTAATGATGTATCGTCTGACAAATTCAGACGGCAAAAAATATTATGCCGAACATGCTGAAAAAGCTTTTGTCATTCAAGGAATTACAGCAGACTTAATCGCTATCTCACAAGGGCGACCGCGCTTAAGAGAAGTTTTTCAATCTTCTGGGCCAAGTTACCTAAGCGAAGTTCCAGATTTTGCAAAACGATTCTTTGAAGATGCAAACGAAGCAGGAGTGTTCAGCAAAGCTGGGCGAATTGAAACAGGCGTTGCTAGAAGACGGGTTCGATACACCAATGAAGAAATGACTGCTGCCATAGATACTGTAAAATCTATGTTAAGCGTTGAGGAGCAAAAAGTTTTAGATCTTATGTACGAAATGTTAACTAATATTTAAACTAGTTACTAAAGATATAATACTAACTTAAGTCTATTGACCCGATTTCTTATTACCAGAGGCATTTTCAGATTTAGCCATCGAAGTACTAGGCAGTAGTTCATAATTTGGCGCTACATTTGCCGCTACCTGAGAGATACTTTTAACAGCCAGTCTGTTGGTTGATTTTCTGACTAATGAAGTCGAATCTTTGTGAATTCTTGCAGATAATTGCTTAGTGCGTCTGGTATTTTTTAGTTTCTTAATTTTATCTATTGATTCTTTTGTAACAAATCGCATTTCGCGTTTAGTTCGCTGTGTTCTTACTTCCTCCAAAGAAAGCAGCCAATCTTCATCAGAGGCAAGAAGCTCGTCTAGTACTCCAAGCTTTAAAAGCTGCATAAGTAGTGCTCTTAAACGTGGATCAATTGTTATTAGATTTTTTGTAATTCTATTCTGAGCATCTTGCGAAGCACGGATATCGTGTTGAAGTTTTTTAATAAACTTAAGTGCTTCTATAACAAGCTTTCTTGATTCTAATAGTTTGATTTCCTTAGCTGTAAGAAGTGATTTATCTAATTTATATTTAGCGGCAAGATTATCGATTATCGTTTTATGTTTTGTTAATAAAACCAAATTTATTAGCTTTATTGACTGTATCGGTATGCGAACAGTTTGATTCTGCTGAGTTAGCAATAAAGTTTGAAGTGCAAACCTAGAAAGTTGTAGTAAATTTTTTAACTGCTGTGGCTGAATAGATAAAAATCTTTGCAATACATTTGGATTTGCTAGAACTAACTTTACAACAGCTAGTGTCATGGTCCTGTTTGGATTGTTACTGATTAACTTAGTTAAGTTATCTAATACAGCTCGTTTTATACTGGTAAATTCTTTAATTGATAACGCTAAGGTTAAATTTTGTTTTCTTATATATTCAATTTGGATAGAGTTTTTAGTAACTCTATCTATTCGCTGAGTAAGGTTTGCACGCTCTGGTCGTATGCGACTATTAATATCTAGTCTGTCTTTTGATTGAAGTTGCAATACCCTAGGGTTTGCAAAGAGCTTCTTATCTCTTAAATATTCAGAATTAACCGCTGCCTGAACATTTTTTTGTTTAGCTTGCAATCTATCAACAATAAGTCTTTGTCTTAGTTGTTCTGAAGAGATATTTTTATTTTCAATAGCTGGATTTATACCTTTAGGAATTGTTGGCGCCAAAGATGCTGCTTGTTGTGTTTTTTCTGAACTAGATATAGCAGGCCTAGGCAAAGATAACCATGACTGCCAACCTTGTGTACGTATTTTGTTAAGAATAGATTGAGGTTTAGAAAGCTGGTGAGCAATACGGTAAATTGGATCAAGCAATCGTGATATCTCTTTGTTACTGATATCCGAAGTTGAGCTAGAAGTAGTAACTTTATTGGTAGCAACAGACTGATACACGCTATCTGATGAGGATGTTGCTTGTTTTGCGGACTGATTATTAACATCTTGATTAGTATTAGTTTGATTATTACTTGATGAAAATCCTGAACTATCTTGAACATAATTATTTTGAGTCGAACTAAAGGAATCAAAATTATTTCGAGGTACATCAAGAGTTTTTTCTTGATAAACAAAACTATCACTTCTATTTTCAACCACTGATTGCTTGCTGTCAGTTGAGTAATAGCTGTAGCTATTATCTAAGTTGTTACTATCAGAATAATTAAATCTGGCCAAGGATTGTTGATAGTTTAAATCATTAGATTTTAATTCATTATAATTTTGTGAATTTCCGTGCTCGTATCCTTTTAGCTCTGAAGTTATTGATTCAACTACTTTAGAAAGTGATGAATAGTCCCCTCTTTGAAAAGCAACTGGGTCTAAGTTTTGTCTTAATTCTAAAATAGCCGCGTCAACTTTACTTTGGAAATACTTTAAACTATCAGTAATTTCGTGAGGAAGATTATTATATCTTTGGATTAGCGCTGATTCTTTGTCGCCATATCTAGTCGAAAGTAAATCAATAATTTGCTTGCTCGAGACATCACTAACAAACTGGTTACTTACGGTTCGCATACCTACTAGTGTGCCATTTTTGTCGTAAATACCATCCGGAGCCTGCCCAGATAACTTGCCAACAAAGTCCATTAAATCTTTTACGTCTTTTGGCCCATCGATTGCGTCCATCAAGATTTGATTGCCAACTTTTCGATATCGATAAGCTACTCCGTGATCAGAATCATAATCACGGGCCGCACTAGAGACCCAAACTTCTTTTGCCCCTGATTTAAGGATTCTCCTTTCTGCCTCAATTAAGTTTTCTTTATTCCTATCCAACATCTCGGGATAGCCATCGATTTTTATACTGGGATCTGGCTCGAATAGATCGCTTATAAAACATTTAAAAGTTGGAGAATACAATCTACCGTCTTTTTCTTCGTAGATAACAGTATTACACGGCTGTCTTTCTCCGTGCTCGATACGTCCAGAAGCTAAATCTTCAGCTAATCGTCTTAATATTTCATCAAAAGACAATCCATCAGCTACCCACTGCTGAACACTTTTTGTATATTGAGCAAGCGAAGCGGTATGGCCGCCTGCGCCTAACTCGGCAGATGTAGAATTCATACAAACCTATTCTCCCAAATCGCGAGGAGAAAAATTTAAAGTTACTGTCGATAGGTCTTCTGACTTATTCTTAATTTTCAAAAAAATATTTTTGAAAAAACAAAAAAGATATTTTCTTCCTTCCCATATTTTTAATATCAACATTGATACTTAAAAATACAGTGGGCAGATAATTCTGCAGATCTTTTTTGATGTTAAGACATCACAGCAGCGCGTCTGTATTGGATTCTCACCAAACTTCCCTTGACATCGACACTTACGGGACAGATCGTAGCAGACAAATAGGCTAAATTGAAACGATCTAAGGCAAAATCGAGGCTAAATCAGCTAAACTATCGAGTATATAATCAGGTTTTACCCCCTCGTGTAAGCCGTCTTTGCCTGCACTTCCGGTTTTAACCAGCACAGATTTACACTTTGCATTGATGGCCAACTGGATATCACTGGTCATATCGCCAACACAAAAACTATCCGAGACGATTACATTTAACTCGGATTTGGCTCGATCAATCATACCGGTGTTGGGTTTTCTGCATTTAGTATTATCCGATTTACTGTAAGGACTGTAATAAATCTTATCGATCATTAAACCAATCTTAGATGCAGCTCGCATTACTTCACGATTGGTTGCAAACATATCTTCTTTAGTAAAATAACCTAATCCTATTCCTGGCTGATTTGTAACAATAACAATTCTATATCCTTTTTGTTGAGCAACTTTTAAAGCTTCCAGTGCACCAGGGATTATTTTGACCTTTTCTGGTTCGTGTAAATATTCAACATGCTCAACACTGGTACCATCACGATCAACAAAAATTGCAGGAGCTTGTTTATAAACTACTGGC
>JBILET010000126.1:0-4963 GCA_044351935.1 Bdellovibrionota bacterium | reverse complement strand
AAATGATTCAGTATATTCACCCCAGACGAAGTTCCCCGAAAACTTTCATCCTTTCTCGCACGGGATGAAAAGAGCCCATTTTGATAGAGCTAGTAATTCTTGGAGCTATTTCCCAAAAGGTGGAAGATCATTTAACACTGACGCTAATGACGATCAAATTATCGATCTGCTACCTCGACAGTTTGCGGGAAAAGCACTAGATCTATCTTCAAGAACAGCACAATTGTTAATGAATCTTGCTAACGAAACTTATCGTGAGCTTTATGATATTCATGCCGCCGATCCCTCAGCCCTAATTGCATTGATGCCATCTATTCAAGCTACGGATAGTGCCAAAGATTTGCATGCTATCGTCTTTAATTTAGAAAAACGATTAGATCGATATTTTGAGTCTCGACTTTTTTATAACAGAAAGCGTGCTGTGGCAGCTCATCCGATGGAGCCTGAATTAATGGCAGCCCTTGGTATGATTGATTTTGCTGATGAGGGTGGGACTAGCGCACTTACAAGAGTTCTAACTGCACAAACACAGTGGATTTCACTTGGTGACAGCATACCTAGACATAAAATTACTGATGTACTTGCTCTTACTTGGGCAGAATTAGGGCGACTATCGTTATCTTTTAAGAAATGGAAGTTTGATGCAATTAGTCCTTCTATTACAGATGGGGAACTAAAATTTAGAATCCCAAGTGTATTTGAGCAATTTGGCTTTCAAACAATTAAGCGCACATCCGATAAAGAGTATTTACTAAATGGCAAGCTAAAACATCCTGGCTTAGGCACCGGTGCAATATTATCTCAAGATAGAATTAATATTTTATCATCCACAGAAGTTAAACAAAACTTCTGTGGGCTTAGAAAATTCTCTAAAAATACTCACCTTGAACTTAGGCATGGATATATTTTGATTAGCGTTGCTGGTTTAGGAACTTTAATTATTCGAAACTCAAGTACAGATTTTGGTCGCGATCGACTAAAATTTACCGCATCTTATTCACCAAAAGATATTACGAGTGAAAGATTTGAAGATCATCTTTTGGAGTTTGATCACGGCGTATACAACGACTATTTTCGCTCGATATTTAATAGGGATTTCTCTAGAATAAATAATCCTGCTCATAAAAATATAAAACTTCTTCTTGGACATTTATTACATTTCGAAAAATGTTTTGATGACTGGAAATTTGACTCGAATCCAACCACAGCTTTTAGAAAAAGCGTCTTAGGTCACTACGATCTTGTTGGTGGTTATAATTCAGAAGGATTTAAATACGTTCTTGATATAGCTAGGGCAATTTTTGAGAATAATCCTAAGGATTCAAATTTAGCTTTCGCATTTTACCAAAAAGGAAAAATTCCATATTTTGCACAAGAATTTGCTTCAAATTTACCATATATTCTTGGCGAGCAATCCTATGGTCACGTTTTGGTCGATACACTTCCCGTTACACAAGAAAGACTAGATTTGTTGCAAGCATTGATAACCCAAGACGACTCTATCCCAGATCTGAACGAAAGACTTCAAGAAAGTGGCATCCGAAATTTCCTACAGCAAGCAGGATTCGATCAACATGGTTGTATTTCATTAACTAATATATGGAGTAACGAAAAATGGTAATAATTCAAGCAGCTAGCCCCTCTACTCTACCTAAAGAACCTCCAAAAACAGATCCAGCACCTACCACTCCTAGTACCCCCACTAAGGAGCCAACTCCACTAGTACCTTTCGAGCCTGGCCCAGCACAACCTGACAGATCCCCAAATATCGATCCAGATAGAGAACACGAAGAGTGCAAAAGATGGTCGGACCTTAAAATGCCAAGAATTTTGCCTAAATAATTTGACCCAAACGCTCTAAAAGTGGACAATTGTCGGCAGTTCCAAAATCCCCACACGTCAGTTAGGTTTTTCCACAAAAACAATTTTACTGCTGACGAATGGAAAATGACCTATACGCGCAACGAATGTGGACATAAGTGATGCGTGCTGTAGGTATCCACTAACCGTTGGATGTGCTCGAGTGCTACCGGCAGATGTTTTCGGGGATTTTTTAGTTTGCAAGTGGCTTGAAAGCGCGTTCATCATTGTTATGGAGACTATATATACATGGAATCGAATGAATTTATTTTTACTTCAGAGTCTGTTTCTGAAGGACATCCTGATAAGATTTGTGACCAGATCAGCGATGCAGTACTAGATGCTCACTTAAAAGGCGACCCAAAAAGCCGCGTAGCATGCGAAGTTCTAGTAAAAAACTCTACTGTAATTCTTGCAGGAGAAATCACATCAGCAGTTCAAGTTGATTACGAAAAAATCGCTCGTGATGTAATTCGCGAAATTGGTTACACAGATCCAAATATTGGATTTGAAGCTGATTCTGCATCTATTCTTACTTTCATCAGCCATCAATCACCTGACATTAGCCAAGGTGTAACTGAAGGTGAAGGTGCTTTTAAAGAGCAAGGCGCAGGTGACCAAGGATTAATGTTTGGATTTGCTTGTAACGAGACTCCAGAACTTATGCCTCTTCCAATTAGCTTATCTCACAGACTTCTTAAGAAGTTATCTGACTTCAGAAGAGCTGATAAAAATACGTTCTTAAGACCTGATGCTAAGTCACAGATCTCGGTTCAGTATAAAGATGGAAAGCCAGTTCGTGTTGACACTGTAGTTCTTTCAACTCAACACACTGATGATGTAACTCTTGAGCAACTTCATGATTTAGTTGTTCAGAAAATCGTTCCTGAAGTAATTCCTTCTAACTTAATCGATAAAAATACAAAATTCCTAGTTAACCCAACTGGTCGTTTTGTTATCGGTGGTCCAGTTGGAGATTGCGGATTAACTGGTCGTAAAATAATTGTTGATACTTACGGAGGATACGCGCGTCACGGTGGTGGAGCTTTCTCTGGTAAAGATCCAACAAAAGTTGACAGATCAGCCGCATACGCAGCTAGATATATTGCAAAAAATATCGTTGCTGCTGGATTCGCAGATAAATGTGAAGTTCAAGTTGCTTACGCAATTGGTGTTGCAAAACCTGTATCGATTTATGTTAACACTTATGGTGCTGGCAGAGTTGACGAGAAAAAACTTGCAGCTGCTGTTGGTGAAGTGTTCGATTTAACTCCTCGTGGAATTATCGAATCACTACAACTTCTTCGCCCAATCTATCAAGCTTCAGCAAGCTACGGACACTTTGGTCGTGATGCTACAAATGCTGGCGCGTTTAGCTGGGAAAGAACTGATAAAGTTGATGCACTAAAAGCTGCACTTAAGTAATTCCTTTTTTTAAAAGCAGTCCACAAAGCGCTTAAAGATTGATTCTTTAAGCGCTTTTTTAATGGGGGTGATTTGGACTTATAGAGTATCGGAAGCTTGAGAGCTCCTTTTTTACCGCAGGGTTACGCTGAGTATCGCAGAGGAGTACCAGTAAACTACTCATACTGCGTCCCCCTGCGTAACTCTGCGGCAAAAAATCTTCTTGGCACTAATATTTAATATCTATATTTTCAGATTTATCACACATCATTGATATAGATTTCGTATCTGAATCAGACGCTCGTTTATAGCTAATTTTCATATCTGCGGACATAAACTGAGTTTCTTTAGTCCACTGACGACAGCGATTCTTAAGGTAATTCCAATATATAACTGGATCGCACTTCATCCTTGGAACCAAAGGTAAATCTACAGGCATTACTTGAGTTGGGCTATCATTAGAAGTTTTATGAATTTCGATTGAACAACTGTACTTGGCTTCAAACATATGAAGCGCCATAAACCTCCAAGAACTTACCCTAAGTGGTGTTTGGGCATATAGAATTGGATTTAGTTGAAAGACTGAAAAAATAACAAAAGTAATCCATGCACTTTTGCCCCAACTGACCAGTGCGAGTGGTTGATTATCATCTACTTGGCTACTAAATATTCTATAAAGAACAAAAAAGCTAAGAAGCAAAAACATCAACCATGGGTACCAATATGCTACCTGAGAAAATGATTGCAAATGAAAGATGACTAATTGAGTAAAAGTGCCCCAAAAAATCCATTTTCGTTTCGAAAGCAATCCCCATATTAAAATCATTTCCAGAATGATTACGTAAATACATGATGCTACAATTAAGTTATCTGGAATCAACCAAAGTTTTTCATATAGCCCTGCCCCGGATATCCATTCCCAATTAAGCTTTAATCTTCCGGCCCAAAAATAAAGAGCAATGATAATTGCAGCCAGGCTATTTTTTTTCGACGGAACAAATAAGTAAACCAACGTTACCCATGAAAGCATGTAGAACTGGTTTGATCTAAAACGAAAATCTTGAATAACTAAAAGGAACGTTAAAAACCAGGATAGAAAAAGAAAAATACAAGCTTTGTTAATTTTGTTATAAACAAAATAAGACAAACTTACGCAAGCAACTATTAGCAAAATGGCAAAATAACAAACTGCCTGTGTGAAGGTGACCCTAGTAGCCCAACATTTTTCATAAAATGGCCAACACCAAGGCTCATCGGTTGAAGCAAAATTAATTCCCCCGATTTGGTACCAATAATAAATAGAAAGTATATAAGCTAGGGATAAAGCTATCCCATATAATGAAAGTGCTTTATCTTGTTTTATTTCGCTAAACAGATCTTTTGAGGACCTCATGATGAATTAATTTCATCACGATAGTGGTGTTAACGCCACACATTACCCATTGTTGGGCCTACATAAATATATTCGGCATTATCTGGATCTGGATTGCCTCTTGGTCGTTCAAAAAGAGCTTGCAATCTTTCCTCTTCAATGTAGCGCTGATTATCAGAAATTATCTGCTGATTTTCTCTTATGGCATCATCGTTAGTTGAAATAATGTAATATTTTGCAGTTGCATCTGATAAGTGGGCAATTCCGATACCTACTGGTATGCCAATTAGTGCTCCGTAACCAATACCTTGTACATTACTAATCGAA
>JBILET010000189.1:0-4023 GCA_044351935.1 Bdellovibrionota bacterium | reverse complement strand
CAACGATTGCTCCAACACCTGCACCGGCAGCTGCGCCACCAAGTGTCCCAACAGTTGTAGGATAATTAGTTGTGCATCCTGTAATAGATAGAAAAGATGCTAGACAAAGTAGTGATAGATTTTTCGACAACTTTTTATTCATATTAGGGTTAGTTATGGCAATTTATATGGTTAAAGTGATATTACAAAAGTAATAATTTTCTTAATGTTTTCAGGGGTTTAGGGTGGGTTTTTGGTTTATTTTTTACCGCCAAGGACGCAAAGGTACGCTAAGGGTAAGCTTTTGAATGTGGGTTAAATATCATGACAATTCAATCAATTCTTCAAGTAATTTATCTATTGCTTGTTGTAATTCGTAGGATTTAGCGGCATCTGCTACAACATTTGGAGATAAACTTTTTTGCTGAGTTTCGAGTGCGGCTATCTGAGATTCTAAGCTTTGTATTTTCTTTTGTTTGCTACGCTGATCTCGTTGTTGTTGTTTTGTGCCTCCAGTATTTGATTCAAGTTTAGGTGCAGAATTAATTTTTTGCGTAGGTTTTGCTTCTTGTTTAATTCCTTCTTCTTCCCATCCTATTGATGATAAGAAAGAATCATAAGTACCCTCAAAAACAAATGGCTTATCACCTTGGAAAACTATAAGTCTTGTACAAAGCTTTCTAAGCAATTCTTCATCGTGAGTAACCAATACAAGAGCACCACTAAATACTTCTAAACTTTCTAACAACGATTCAATCGAATCCATGTCTAAGTGGTTAGTAGGTTCATCTAATAAAAGTAAATTTGAAGGAGTTGCGATTATTTTTCCAAGAAGTACTCGGCTTTTTTCACCCCCAGACAATACATTGATTTTCTTTAATGCCGCGTCACCTTCGAACATCATTATACCGCATATAGTTCGAACTTTAGTTCGATGCAAGTTGGGCTGCGCGGCCGTAATTTCTTCTTCAATAGTCCTACTTAAGTTTAACCTTTCTACGTTAGTTTGCCCGAAATATGAAAATGACGTAGATGGGTTTAAGCTTACTTCTCCTTCTAGCGGTTGAAGCTCGGATGCAAGGACTCGTAAAAGAGTAGATTTTCCGCGTCCATTTTTTCCGATAATTCCGATTCTATCTTTTTTACCGACAGAGAAAGTAAGATCTTTAAACAGCTTTAGATTTTTATCGTAGCCAAATGATAAGTCGCGAGCTTCAAGCAAAAATTTGCCGTAAAAATCCTTTTCTGCAAACTGAAACTCTAAAGAATCTTCTTGAGTAAGGGCTTCTTTTACTTCCATTTTTTCAAGAGCTTTAACTCTTGATTGAACAAGTGAAGCCTTGCTAGCTTTTGCTCGGAAACGGTTTATGAATTTTTCAATTTCTTGGCGTTTTTTCTGCTCATTCGCTCTGGTTTTTTCGTAAACTTCTTCTTCAAGTGCAACTTGCTCATACAGTTTTTCTGTAGACCCTTTTACTTTACGGATAGTTCCGCGATGAATAAGTGCTGTATGAGTTGTAACACTATCCATAAAAGATCTGTCATGAGTGATAATTATTAATTCCCCAGGCCAGGATCTTAAAGTTTCAGCTAACCATCTTGATGTAACGATATCTAAATAGTTTGTAGGTTCATCAAGAAGCAAAAGGTCAGGCTCAGAAAGCAGCAACTTTGCAAGATTAATTCTTATTTGAAATCCACCCGAAAAACTATCAGGGCTTCTAGCAAAATCAGCTTCAGAAAATCCAAGACCAGAAAGGATAATTTCGGCTTTATAGGTTAGCTCACGCTCCTCTTCCGGAAGGCCAAGAACTGCTTCTTCTAAAATTGTAGGTTTACTGAATGTTAAATACTGCGAAAGCTGTCCTATTCGGTACCCTTTAGGAATTACTACGGTACCATCTTCGATGGTTTCTTCGCCTAAAATTATTTTAAATAATGTTGATTTTCCTGATCCATTGCGCCCAGCTAATCCAACGCGTTCGCGACGATTTAATACAAATGCAGCCCCCTCAAATAGAGTCTGATTACCAAATGATTTATTAATTCCCGACAGCTGTATCACGTAAAAACCTTGTGTATACTACATAAAAATCACTTAAGTTGAAATATCACCGCTTCTTGTTTGGACCCACAATGAATTCTAGTCTTCTACTGAAAGATACAAGCACAATAGCAATCGTTGGCTTATCAGATAATCCGCAAAGATCAAGTTATCAAGTTGCGCAGTATTTAAGTAATTATTACGACGTAATACCCGTTAATCCAAATATTAAAAATTGGGAAGGCAAAACAAGTTACCCTACTCTAAAAGATATTCCTTGTAAAATTGATTTGGTAAATATATTTCGTCGATCCGAAGAAGTTGCACAAATTGTAGATGATGCAGTATCGCTAGGCATTCCTAAAATTTGGATGCAATTAGGTGTAATAGATCACGCTTCTGCAAATAAAGCCAAAGATCAAGGAATCCATGTTGTAATGGATGAATGTATAGCTGTTGTTCACAGACTACATCAAAATAATATTTAATTTGTACAGCGAACAGTCCAAACAGCAGTAGTTGCAGTTGGTGCAACTGCAGAATCAATTGACATTGTAATTACGTCACCGGCTGTTAAGTTAATACCTGTTAATGTACCTGACCCGGATGTTGAGTTTCCACTTATTATCACCATATCAGTAAAAGTACTTGCGTTATCACCAGTGCCTGCATCAGAAACAACAATATCAAATCCCCATGCCGAACCTATAGTTGGAGCAGCACTAAGATAAACAGCGCCTTCAATGTTAGAGCAACTTTCAGGTATAACTGTACCATATTGAGCTCTACCAGTTTGAGTTGCTGCTATCGGAGCTGCATTTGCATTAACTTCATATGACTGTCCTAAATTTAAGTTTGTCGCTCCAGTCCCACCGTAGAAACTAAATCTTCTGCCGGTACCTATCACACCACTTACACCCGAGACGCCACTTACACCAGCAACTCCACTAACTCCCGATACTCCGCTAACTCCAGAAACTCCGCTAATTCCCGAGACACCGCTTACTCCAGAAACACCGCTAACACCGGAAGCACCAGTTGCACCATCGGCACCTGTCGCACCAACTACTCCGCTTACACCGGACACACCACTAATACCAGAGACGCCACTCACTCCAGAAACTCCAGAAATACCGCTAACACCAGAGACGCCACTTACACCGGATATTCCCGAAACTCCTGAAACTCCACTTGCTCCAACAGTCCCATTTGCACCCGTTGCACCAGCAACTCCACTAACACCCGAAACGCCACTAACACCAGAGACTCCACTGGCTCCGTCTGCGCCAGTTGCACCAGTGCTACCAGTAGCACCAAAGGAATCTACTTTCCGTTCTCCTCTTAAACATTTACCCGAGGATCTAAAATAAATAACTCCACCACCAGATTTTCTAACGCAATAAACCCCAGTGTTACTACTTTGAGCAGCTGCGTCATCGGAGGCAATTGCACTCAAAGACAAAAGTCCTAATGCAATAAATTTTAAGCTGCTATTTACGTTAATGGACTTTTGCATAGTATAAAATTCCGATTAAAAAATTATTCATTCATCTTGGGGGACAAGATTTTCTAACACAAAGTTGATGTATCAGCTATATTTTTAATTAGCAGCGGCCTCAACTGTTGGTATTGGTGTAAGATACGACTCTTGTAACTTTTGCTGAGCGTAATCCTCAAGAGTTTGATCTTTAGAATATAGTTTTACTACCTTCGTTGTGCCGTCTTTATTTACGCTAACGTAAGCACTCGAATCTGGCGGTAAAACCTGCAAAACCGAAGCATAGTATTCGGGGAATGAATATCTATCTGCACTGACTGTAAATCGATTCCAGTTACAAAGGCCTCGGATAAATGTTTCGCAATTCTTAGGTTTGCTTTCACATAAGCCTCCCCATGAAGGATCATGATATATGCCATCAGATGATGGTATATAACAAAGACAAT
Organism: Bdellovibrionota bacterium; assembly: GCA_044351935.1. GTDB lineage: Bacteria > Bdellovibrionota_C > UBA2361 > UBA2361 > JBIKWN01 > JBIKWN01. Next base: position 56 of record JBILET010000189.1, on the reverse strand, counting down.
AAGCAGCACCTGTATTATTTGAATTTTGATCCTTACAAGGTGATTTATCGGCAGTA